>NZ_JBRREC010000011.1:0-69946 GCF_056760015.1 Stenotrophomonas sp. STEN029
CCCCCCCCCCCCCCCCCCCCCCCCCCCCCCCCCCCCCCCCCCCCCCCCCCCCCCCCCCCCCCCCCCCCCCCCCCCCCCCCCCCCCCCCCCCCCCCACTACAGGTAGCGTTGGCCCGCTTCCCGTAAAATGGGCGCATGGATGTCTCCCACTTGCTCGACGGGCTGAACGCAGCCCAGCGCGAGGCCGTTTCCGCGCCTCTTGGTCACCACCTGATTCTTGCCGGCGCCGGTTCCGGCAAGACGCGCGTGCTTATCCATCGCATCGCCTGGCTCACCGAAGTCTGCGGTGTACCTGCGCACGGCATTTTCGCGGTCACCTTCACCAACAAGGCGGCCGGCGAAATGCGCCACCGCATCGACCTGCAGCTGAGCAAGGGCAGCCGCGGCATGTGGATCGGTACCTTCCACGGCCTCGCCCATCGCCTGCTGCGCCTGCACTGGGCCGATGCCAAGCTGCCCGAAGCCTTCCAGGTGATGGATTCGGACGACCAGCTGCGCATGGTCAAGCGCGTGGTCCAGCAACTTGAGCTGGACGACAGCAAGTACCCGCCCAAGCAGGTGATGTGGTGGATCAACACGCAGAAGGATGAAGGCCGACGTCCGCAGCACATCCAGCCCGAGCCGCACGACCAGTGGGGCGAAACCCTGCGCCAGGCCTATGCGGCCTACCAGGAGCGCTGCGACCGTGCCGGCCTGGTCGACTTCGCCGAGTTGTTGCTACGCGCGCATGAACTGCTGCGCGACAACCCGGCGCTGCTGGCGCATTACCGCGCCCGCTTCCGCGAGATCCTGGTCGACGAGTTCCAGGACACCAATGCCATCCAGTACGCCTTCGTGCGCGTGCTGGCCGGCGACAGCGCGCATGTATTCGTGGTCGGTGACGATGACCAGGCCATCTACGGCTGGCGCGGTGCCAAGGTCGAGAACGTGCAGCGTTTCCTCAAGGATTTCCCCGGCGCGCAGACCATTCGCCTGGAGCAGAACTACCGCTCCACCGCCAACATCCTTGGCGCCGCCAATGCGGTGATCGCGCACAACCCGGACCGCATCGGCAAGCAGTTGTGGACCGACAGCGGCGACGGTGATCCGATCGACCTGTTCGCTGCCTACAACGAGATGGACGAGGCGCGTTACCTGGTCGAGCGTGCGCGGCAGTGGGTGCGTGATGGTGGCAGCTACGGCGATGTCGCCGTGCTCTATCGCAGCAATGCGCAGTCACGGGCCTTCGAAGAAGCGCTGCTCAGCGAGCAGGTGCCATACCGTGTATACGGCGGCATGCGCTTCTTCGAGCGTGCTGAAATCAAGGACGCGTTGGCCTACCTGCGCCTGATGACCAACCGCAACGACGATGCGGCCTTCGAGCGTGCGGTGAATACGCCGACGCGCGGCATCGGCGAGCGTACCCTAGATGAAGTGCGACGCATTGCGCGCCAGCAGGCGCTGCCATTGTGGGAAGCGGCGATGCTGGCCACGCAGGGCACGGACCTGACTTCGCGCGCCAAGAATGCCCTGGCCGGCTTCATCAACCTGGTGCAGCAGATCACCGCCGAGACCGGCGAGATGGATCTGTCCGAGCGTATCGATCACGTGCTGTCGCGTTCGGCGCTGCGTGAGCATTGGGGCAAGGAAAGTCGCAACGCGCTGGACTCGGAATCGCGTACCGACAACCTCGACGAATTGATCTCGGTGGCCTCGCGCTTCGTGCGTCGCGAAGACGACATCGAGGAGGGTGCCGAGGACATGAGCGAGCTGGTCGCCTTCCTGTCCTACGCCTCGCTGGAAGCTGGCGAAGGCCAGGCGCAGGCGGGCGAAGAGGGTGTGCAGCTGATGACACTTCACTCGGCCAAGGGTCTGGAATTCCCGCTGGTGTTCCTGGCCGGCATGGAAGAAGGCCTGTTCCCGAGTGCACGCTCGCTGGAAGAAAGTGGGCGTCTGGAAGAAGAGCGCCGTCTGGCTTACGTCGGCATTACCCGTGCGCGGCAGAAGCTGGTGCTGGGCTATGCCGAGTCGCGCCGCATCCACGGCCAGGACAACTACAGTCTGCCGTCACGCTTCCTGCGCGAGATTCCGCGCGAGCTGCTCAACGAGGTTCGTCCCAAGGTGCAGGTCTCGCGCCCGGCCTCGCTAGGTGCAAACCGGGTGATGGGCGGTCACGCCAATATCGAAGCGCCGCCGATCAAGCTGGGTGCGTTGGTCAATCACCCCAAGTTTGGCGAAGGCATGGTCACCGACTACGAAGGCAACGGCCAGCATGCACGTGTGCAGGTCGAGTTCGCCGACGCCGGCAGCAAGTGGCTGGTGATGGCGTACGCGAATCTGACGGTGATTTGATCAAGCGGTAAGTCATGTAGCCCGGGTAAGCGCAGCGCACCCGGGACGTGATCTGCGCATTGCCTGTGTGCGAAGGACTGCCGAGCATGGCTCGGCACTACAGTGGGGTTGCGTGATTCCGCAGCTGCTCCCAGTCCAGATCGAACTTGGCCAGGTATTTGCGCAGGCGATCGGCGTCGTTGGTGCTGGCGCGCTGCGTTCGCGATACCGCGAACAGTTCACGGCCAGCCGCAGACAGGTTTTTTGAGCGCAGGCAGACGCGTACCACTTCTTCCAGCTGCACGCGGTCGAAGCGGTCCAGTTGGTTGGCAACATCGCCGAGCAATGCCTGCAGTGGCGATGCATCATCGCCGCCATGCCATTGCGTGCGCAGGCGGTTGATCTCTTCATCGACGCCGTCGGTCTGGATGCGTCCTGCATTTGCCAGCGTCGCCATGCGCACAACACTGGCGCCCAGATCGCGGAAGTTGCCGCGCCATGCAGCTTCGCTGCTGGTGGCGAATGTCAGATAGCGGCTACGCGCTTCGGCGTTGAAGCGCACGCGTTCGTGCTGCTCGCGTGACCAGCGCTCCAGTTCGAATTCCAGGTTGGGCTCGATGTCCTCGCTGCGTTCGGCAAGGCCGGGGAGTTGGTAAGTCCATAGGTTCAGGCGTGCCAGCAGGTCCTCGCGGAAGCGGCCTTGGCGGACATCGTGCTGCAGGTCGCGGTTGGTGCCGGCAATCAGCTGGAAGTCGCTTTCCACCTCGCGGTCACTGCCCACCGGCAGGAAGCGCTTCTCTTCCAGTGCGCGCAGCAGCATGGCCTGCTCGTCCGCACCCAGCTCGCCGATCTCGTCGAGGAAAAGCAGGCCTTGGTGGGCCGAGCGCAGCAGGCCGGCGCGGTCGCTGCTGGCGCCGGTATAGGCGCCCTTGGTATGGCCGAACAAGGTACTCATCGCGCCGTCGCCGCGCAGGGTGGCGCAGTTCACTTCGACGAAACGACCGGGCAACTGGTGCTTGAGCTTCTTCAGCTCGAACACGCGCTTGGCCAGTTGGCTTTTGCCGGCACCGGTGGGGCCGGTGAGCAGCATCGGTGCGCGCGAGCGCGTGGCGACTTTCTCGATCTGCTCGATCATCCGGTTGAAACCCGGGTTGCGGGTGGCGATGCCGCTCTTGAGCAGGTCGCGATCCTGCAGCTGCTGTTGGGCGAAGCGCTGGGCGATGTGGTCGTAGCGCGACAGGTCCAGGTCGATCACGGCGTGGCTGCCGGGGTCGCCATTGCCTTGCTTGCGCGGCGGCGAGGTCTGCAGCAGGCGGCCGGGGAAGTGGCGGCTCTCGGTCAGCAGGAACCAGCAGATCTGGGTGACGTGGGTGCCGGTGGTGATGTGGACGTAGTAGTCCTCCTCGTCCGGCTGGAATGGATAGGCCGCGAGAAAGTCGTGCAGGCGTGCGTAGACGCCTTCGAATTCCCAGGGATCGACCAGGTAGGTGTCGTGCAGGCGCAGCTCGGTACCGGGTGATACCAGTGCCAGATCTTCCTGCACCAGTTTGGCCAGCCGGCTGAAGCGGCGCTCGTCCAGCATCAGCTCGATGCGATCGGGCTGGAAGTCTTCATGCATGCCCAGGGCTACGGTGGGCCGCCATTTTTCCCAGCGACCGGGGCCGCTGCCCGAATCGAGCTGGGTGCCGAGCATGCCGAAGATGACCTGACGCTTGGACATATCAATTCCTATAAAAGGCGCGCTGAAAGTATACGTAAGTCCGCATCACGGATGCGCGAACCCTCTCCTGGAAACTAAAAATACCTTTGTAAATCAATGAATTGATCGAGTGATGGAAAAGTTGGCACGGCCATTGCGTTTATAGGGGCAAGACAAGCGGCGGGCAGTTCCCGCCAAGGAGTACGAAATGGCCAACGCAAACCTGTTCGCATCCTTCCGCGGCGCGCTGCTGCCGAAGGCCACGGTCCGCAACGAGGCCGGTGGATCGGCCTATGCCCGTGACCCGCGTGCGGCATTGGCCCTGTTCGCCGCCACCGGTTGCTTGAACAGCACCTTCTACGCCAGCGCCGATGGACAGCTGGAGCAGGTGCAGGCGCTGTGCAACGAGGTCGATGCCGGCTTCATTGCCCGCACCGCCGCTTATGCCCACGGCGTGGCGCACATGAAGGACGTACCCGCGCTGCTGTTGGCGATGCTGAGCGTGCGTGATGGTGAGGCGTTTGCAGCGGCCTTCCCGCATGTGATCGACAACGGCCGCATGCTGCGTACTTTCGTGCAGATCATGCGCAGTGGTCGGGTAGGTCGCCGTTCGTTGGGCTCGTTGCCGAAGCGCCTGCTGCGGCAGTGGCTGGAGCAGGCGTCGCCGAAGGCGATCATCCGTGCGGCGATCGGCAACCAGCCGTCGCTGGCCGATGTGATCCGCATGGTCCACCCCAAGCCGCAGGATGCCGCGCGTGAGGCGCTGTATGCCTGGGTGATCGGGCGGCCATACGACGAGGCGCTGTTGCCAGCGGAACTGCGTGCCTACGAGGCGTTCAAGCGCGAACCGCGTGGGATGCTGCCGGACCTGCCGTTCCAGTATTACAGCGCGCTGGCATTGGATGCCGCGCAGTGGTCGGTGCTGGCGCGCAACTCAAGCTGGCAGCAGCTGCGGATGAACTTGAACACCTTTGCCCGTCACGGGGTGTTCGAGGATGCGGCGATGGTGGCTGAAGTGGCAGCGAAGCTGCGTGACCCGCAGCAGATCGCCCGTTCGCGGGTGCTGCCCTACCAGCTGCTGATGGCTTACCACGCCGGTGCGGCACTGCCGCGTCCGATCCTGGACGCGCTGCAGGACGCGATGGAAGTGGCGACCGCGTCAGTGCCGGCATTGCAGGGCAACGTAGTTGTGGCGGTGGACGTCTCCGGTTCGATGCAGTGGCCGGTGACCGGCTATCGCAAGGGGGCAAGCTCGGCGGCGCGGTGCGTCGACGTGGCGGCCTTGATCGCGGCCTGTGTGTTGCGCGGTCACCCGCAGGCGCAGGTGCTGCCGTTCGATACCGAGGTACATCCACAGCAGTTGAACCCGCGTGACAGCGTGATGACCCTGGCAAAGCAGTTGGCAATCAATGGTGGCGGTACGTCGGTAAGTGCACCGCTGGCCTACCTCAACCGCAAGCGGGCGCAGGTGGATCTGCTGGTGCTGGTGTCGGACAACGAAAGCTGGCGTGACACCCGGGGCAACCGTGAGACCGCAACCATGCGTGAGTGGGCCGCGCTGAAGGCGCGTTGCCCGCAGGCGCAGCTGGTCTGCATTGATCTGCAGCCGGTGGCCAGCAGCCAGACGGTAGAGCGCGAGGACGTGCTGCATATCGGCGGCTTCAGCGATGCGGTGTTCGAGCTGCTGGCCAACGCCAGCCTGCCGCCGGCACAGCGTCCGCGCTGGGTGCAGCGGATCGCGGCAATGGATCTGTAAGGGCGATACGGATGTCGCCGATGTGATGCCCGGTCGGCAATGGGGCCGGCCGGGCCTGGAGACTATTTCATGGGAGAAGGCGGATGCCGGCCTGACTACATTGGTTGTTCACTCCGGTTCGAATCCGGAGAGTCAGTCCAACCCTTGCCGTCTGCTCCCACCCCCTCAATGTCGGCTTGTACGAATGCCGATGGAACTACAGCCTTTCACGCTCCAGGTCGCGGGTTCGATTCCCGCCCGATGCCGCGATGCATCGGTAGCTCAGTGGATAGAGCAGGATCGCCGCCTTGCCCTCGTGGCACAGCGGTGAAACGTTCCATCATTCTTGTCGTATCTGCCGGCACCTTGTTCGTATTGCTTCATGTTTCGGCATGAACACGTTTCAACGGCGGCGTGCACGAATGCCGAAGGAACTACAGCCTCTTAAGCTCCGGGTCGCGGGTTCGAATCCCGCCCGTTGTGGAAACGCAGCGGTAGCTCAGTCTGGTTAGAGCAGGATGTTCCTTCAACCTTCGTCGTGCAGGCCGGCACCTTTTGCAGATGTTGCACGCGGTGAATGCAGGTGGAACTACATTGGAAGCCCTTCGGGGTCGGGTTCAAGTCCCGGCTGCCTTGCCAGACCTGCTCTGGTACTGCGGACAGTTCCACTCCCCTTTGTCACCGCACCTTTGATTTGAAGATGACAGGAAAGCCATCAATGAACGACACCAATTACAACGTCATCCAGGAGCTGGGTGCGGCACCGATCAAGCTGTGGACGCGCGGCGTGCCCTTGGAAGACGAAGCCCGCGAGCAGCTGAAGAACATCGCGCGCCTGCCCTTCATCCATCAATGGGTGGCGGTGATGCCCGACGTGCACCTTGGCAAGGGTGCGACCGTGGGTTCGGTGGTGCCGACGATCGGCGCCATCATTCCGGCTGCGGTCGGCGTGGACATCGGCTGCGGCATGATCGCCACCCGTACCACGCTGACCGCCAGCGACCTGCCGGACAACCTGTCTGCGCTGCGCAGCGCGATCGAACGCGCAGTGCCGCACGGCCGCAGCGTGACCCGTGGCGGCCGCGACAAGGGCAGCTGGGATACCGCGCCGGAGCTTGCGGTGGAAGGCTGGTCGCAGCTTGCTACCGACTTCGCCCTGATCTGCGAGCGCCACCCCAAGCTGAAGAACACCAACAACCTCAAGCATCTGGGAACGCTGGGTACCGGCAACCACTTCGTCGAGGTATGCCTGGATGAAGCGCAGCGCGTGTGGTTCATGCTGCACTCCGGCTCGCGTGGCGTCGGCAATGCCATCGGCACCTACTTCATCGAACTGGCCAAGCAGGAGATGCGTCGCTGGATGATCAACCTGCCGGACCAGGACCTGGCGTACCTGCCGGAAGGCAGCGCGCATTACGGCGACTACGTGTTCGCGGTGGATTGGGCACAGCGTTTCGCACGCATCAACCGCGAGGTGATGATGCGCAATGTGGTTGCGGCCGCGCGTACGGTGATCAGCAAGCCGTTCGAGGCGCAGGCCGAGGCGGTCAACTGCCACCACAACTACGTCAACCGCGAGCACCACTTCGGCAAGGATGTGCTGGTGACGCGCAAGGGCGCAGTGAGCGCGCGCAAGGGCGAGATGGGCATCATTCCGGGCAGCATGGGCGCCAAGAGCTTCATCGTGCGCGGGCTGGGCAACGAGGACAGCTTCCACAGCTGCAGCCACGGTGCCGGCCGCGTGATGAGCCGCACCAAGGCGCGCAAGCTGATCAGCGTGGATGACCACATCAAGGCCACTGCGCACGTGGAGTGCCGCAAGGACGCCGAGGTAGTGGATGAGTCACCGGCCGCCTACAAGTCGATCGAGGCGGTGATGGAGGCGCAGCGCGATCTGGTTGAGATCATGCATACCCTGCGTCAGGTGGTATGTGTGAAGGGATAGGGCAAGATGGCGCTCCACCGCGGTGGGGCGCCACAGGAAGGCAAGACAATGGAAATGATTGAAATCGATGGAACCCAGGGCGGCGGGCAGTTGCTGCGCTCTGCGCTGAGCTTGAGCCTGTGCACCGGGATTGGCTTTGCCATGCAGGACATCCGTGCCAAGCGCCCGCGGCCGGGATTGATGCGCCAGCATTTGACCGCGGTCAACGCCGCAGCGCGGATCAGCAATGCGCAGGTGGAAGGCGCTGCGCTGGGGGCGACCACGCTGCGTTTCGTGCCCGGCATCGTGCAGGCGGGCGACTACCACTTCGCCATCGGCAGCGCCGGCTCGGCGACGTTGGTGCTGCAGACAGTGCTGCCTGCGCTATGGCAGGCCTCCGCGCCGTCACGTGTGCGGCTGGAAGGTGGTACGCACAATCCGATGGCACCGAGTGCCGACTTCATCAGCAGCTGCTATCTGCCGGCATTGGCGCGCATGGGCGTGCAGGCGGACCTGCAGTTGCATGTGCCGGGCTTCCATCCGGCCGGTGGCGGGGTGCTGGAAGCGACGGTGCAGGGGTGTGCGCAGCTGCAGCCACTCGAGTTCAGCGTGCGCGGGCCATTGCAGGCGCTGGAGGCGCAGGTACTGGTGTCGGGCCTGCCCGCCGCCATCGGCCAGCGCGAGCTGGATGTGCTGGCCAAGCGCTTCGGCGTGGACGCCCATCCACGCCATGTGCGGGTGGTGCGGCCGGCGCTGGGGCCGGGCAACGTGGCCTCGATGACGGTGCGGCATGACCAGCATGTCGAGCATTTCGACAGCCATGGCGAGCGCGGGCTGGCTGCTGAGGACGTGGCGGGTCGGCTGGCCGACACCGTGCAGGCCTACCTGGAGGGCGGTGCCTGCGTGGGCGAGCACCTGTCCGACCAGTTGCTGTTGCCAATGGCCCTGGCCGGCGGCGGTCGCTTCACCACCGCCACGCTCAGCGACCACCTGCGCAGCAATGCCAGGCTTATCGAGAAGTTCTTGCCGGTGGAATTCGACTGGCAGCAGCGCGGACCACACTGGGAGGTATGGGTCACCGCCTGATCGGCCGGGTTTGATCTTGCGCAAGGCATGGGGGCAACATCGGGTGTGCAATGGTGTCACCACCACCCTTCATCCAAGGAGAACTGCCATGTACAAGCGCATCCTGATCGCCACCGACGGTTCCGAGCTTTCCGCCAAGGGCCTGGCCAAGGGCTTGGAGCTGGCCGCCCAGCTGGGCGCGCATGCCGACATCGTCACGGTTTCCGAGCCGTGGGCGGTGGGCATGTACGACGCCATGGGCTGGAGCGCAGGCTACGAGGCCAGCCCGGAGTACAAGAAGGACCGCGAGGAAGCCGCACAGAAGATCCTGCAGCCGGCACTGGCCGCCGCACACGCCGCTGATGTGGCCGACGTGCAGACCCACCACGTGCTGGACCGCTACGCCGCCGACGGCATCATCGACACCGCCAAGGCCTGCAACAGCGACCTGGTGGTGATGACCTCGCATGGTCGCCGCGGCGTCACCCGGGTATTGCTGGGCAGCCAGACCTCCGAAGTGCTGGCCCGCAGCACGGTCCCGGTGCTGGTAATCCGCTGAGGCTTTGAGCTCCCTCCCTTTTGCCGTAGGCAAAGGGGAGGGCTGGGGAGGGGTGCTTCCCGCTGTGTCGCCAAAGAAACCAGCAACCAGAATCAACAAAGGCCCCCTGAGCGAGGGCTTGTGCCCCCTCCCTTTTGCCGTAGGCAAAGGGGAGGGTTGGGGCGGGGGGGCTTCACGCGGTGGCCCCAAAGAAACAAGAAACCAAAATCAACAAAGCCCTCGATCGAGGGCTTTGTTGTGCCGGGTGAATGGGCCTGCTGGCCTTCAGGCTTGGCCGCCAAAAGCACCCCTCCCCAACCCTCCCCTGCGCTTCGCGCAAGGGAGGGAGTAGAAGATCACCAGCTATACAGCTTCCAGTACACCGGCTTGGTGCCGTCCTTGTCGCTGTCCATGCGGCCGTCGCCATCGCGGTCGTACATGTAGAACGGTGCGCCGCGCGACGGGGTCACCTTGACCATGCGCAGGGTGCCGCCGACCCGGTATTCCTCGATGGTGTCGCCGTTGTCCATCGACTTGCGCGTGATATCCGCACCTTTGACATCTACCGGAGGCGAGCCGTCGCCGAGGGAGGCGCAGCCGGCCAGGGCCAGCAGGGGAATCAGCAGCAGGGATTTCATGGGGTCGCATCCTTCGGTGGGAATGGTTCGATTATGCCTGTCCACATGCGGCAACGGTCCGCCGCGTAGAATCAGCGCATGAGCAGATTAGTCCTTATAGACGGTTCCAGTTACCTGTACCGCGCGTTCCACGCGCTCCCGCCACTGACCAACGCCAATGGCGAGCCTACCGGCGCGCTGTTTGGCGTGGTCAACATGCTGCGGTCCACGCTGAAGGAAAAGCCCGAATACGTCGCCTTCGTGGTCGATGCGCCGGGCAAGACCTTCCGCGACGACATGTATGCCGAGTACAAGGCCAACCGTCCGCCCATGCCTGATGACCTGCGCTCGCAGGTGCAGCCGATGTGCGACATCGTGCAGGCACTGGGCATCGACATCCTGCGCGTCGACGGTGTCGAGGCCGATGACGTGATCGGCACGCTGGCGCTGGCCGCCGCTGCGGATGGACTGGAAGTCACCATCTCCACCGGCGACAAGGATTTCGCACAGCTGGTGCGCCCAGGCGTGGTGCTGGTCAATACCATGACCGGCAGCCGCACCGACTCGGACGCGGCGGTGATCGACAAGTTCGGCGTGCGCGCCGATCAGATCATCGATTACCTCGCGTTGATGGGCGATACCGTCGACAACGTGCCGGGCGTGGAGAAGTGCGGCCCCAAGACCGCCGCCAAATGGCTGGCCGAGTACAACGACCTGGATGGCGTGATCGCCGCTGCCCCGGGCATGAAGGGCAAGATTGGCGAGAACCTGCGCGCCGCGCTGCCGCGGCTGCCCTTGAACCGTGATCTGGTCACCATCCGCACCGACGTGCCGCTGGAACAGGGGCCACGTGACCTGCAGCTGCGCGAACAGGACGTGGAGTCGCTGCGTGGCCTGTACGCGCGTTACGGCTTCACCCAGGCGCTGCGTGAACTGGGTGGGGTTGCCGCACCGGACGTCGCTGCCGACAGCAAGCCCAGCCTGCGCGGCCTGCGCGGCACTGCCGCTGGCTATGCCAAGGCCGTCGACAGTGAGCCGGCTGCAGGGCTGGACCCGGCGATGGCGGCCAAGGGTGAATACGAAACGGTATTCACAAGCGAGCAGCTGCAGGCCTGGGTGGAACGCCTGCAGGCCGCCGACGAATTCGCGTTTGATACCGAAACCGATGCGCTGGATGCGATGCGCGCCAACCTGGTCGGCATCAGCCTGGCGGTAGAGGTCGGCAGGGGTGCGTATATCCCGGTCGGCCACATCTACCCCGGCGCGCCGGCACAGCTGCCGATGCAGCAGGTGCTGGATGCGCTCAAGCCGCTGCTGGAAGACGCCAGCAAGAAGAAGCTCGGCCAGCACGGCAAGTACGACATCCATGTGCTGCGCCGCCACGGCGTCGAGGTGCAGGGCTATGCCGACGACACCATGCTGGAAAGCTTCGTGCTCAATTCCACCGCTACCCGCCACGACATGGACTCGCTGGCGCAGCGCTATCTTGGCTACACCACCACCAAGTTCGAGGACGTGGCAGGCAAGGGCGCAAAGCAGATTTCATTTGCCCAGGTTGGCATCGACGAAGCCGGTGCCTACGCCGCCGAAGACGCTGACATCACCTTGCGCCTGCACCGTGTGCTGGGCCCGCAGCTGGCGGCGGTGCCGTCGCTGCAGAGCGTCTACCGCGATATCGAAATGCCGCTGGTGCCGGTGCTCGCGCGCATCGAGGCCAACGGCGTGCGCATCGATGCGGCCGAGCTGAAGCGGCAGAGCAGCGATCTGTCCGCACGCATGCTGGCCGCGCAGCAGAAGGCCACCGAGCTGGCAGGGCATACCTTCAACCTGGATTCGCCCAAGCAGTTGCAGGCGGTGTTGTTCGATGAGCTTGGCCTGCCGGCGTTGGTGAAAACCCCCAAGGGCCAGCCCAGCACCAACGAAGAAGCGTTGGAAGCGATTGCCGAGCAGCACGAGCTGCCGCGGGTCATCCTCGAATACCGCGGCCTGACCAAGCTGCGCAGCACCTATACCGACAAGCTGCCGGAGATGGTCAACCCGGACACCGGCCGCGTGCACACCAGCTACCACCAGTCGGGTGCTGCGACCGGGCGCCTGTCCTCGTCCGATCCCAACCTGCAGAACATCCCGGTCCGTACCGAGGACGGCCGGCGTATCCGCAAGGCATTCGTCGCACCGCCGGGGCGCAAGCTGATGGCCTGCGACTATTCGCAGATCGAGCTGCGGATCATGGCGCATCTGTCGGAAGACCCGGGCCTGGTGCGCGCATTCGAGCAGGGTGCCGACGTGCACCGTGCCACCGCTGCCGAAGTGTTCGGTCGCGCGCTGGACGAAGTGACGCCGAACGAGCGTCGCGCGGCCAAGGCGATCAACTTCGGCCTGATGTACGGCATGAGCGCGTTCGGCCTGGCCAAGAACCTGGGCATCGATCGTGGCCAGGCGCAGGATTATGTGGCGCTGTATTTCAGCCGCTATCCGGCGGTGCGTGATTTCATGGAGCGCATGCGTGTGCAGGCGCGCGAGCAGGGCTATGTGGAAACCCTGTTTGGTCGCCGCCTGTATTTGAACGACATCAACGCCCGCAACCAGGGCCTGCGTGCAGGCGCCGAACGTGCCGCAATCAATGCGCCGATGCAGGGCACCGCGGCGGACATCATCAAGCGCGCGATGGTCAGCGTGGACACCTGGCTGCAAGGGCACAGTGACAAGGCCAGGATGATCCTGCAGGTGCACGATGAACTGGTGTTCGAGGCCGACATCGCATTCATCGACACCTTGCGCGCGGAAGTCGAGCAACGAATGGCATCGGCAGCGAGCTTGCGTGTTCCCTTGGTAGTGGACACTGGAATCGGTGAAAATTGGGACGAAGCTCATTGATTTTCTAGTTTCTTAACTAGAAACATTTAGTAAATGAAACAATGCGTCGCGTTACACCGTATTTAGTAAATGCCAGTGTTATTCGGCAGATGAATCTGTCCTTAATTCTTTTGAAAAGGCGGCAGAATCTTCACGATCCATCAAGGTTGGGAATGCTCATATAGTCCCCGACAGACGCAACGTCTGTCGCGGATCTCTCCCATCCCCTGGAGCAGATCTCGGAGCGGGGATTCCTCCCCAAATGCCCGCTCCCCGGCCCCGTCGACCCCCCCCTGGTCGGCGGGGCTTCTTTTTGTGTCATTTGAAACTATTTCGACGAGAGACTGCTCTCGACCAGTTTCTCGCGCCATCTTTATCCGCACTGGCCGACGATGAGGTCATCGAGTGATGGAGGGGAATCATGTCCGACCTGTTCGCACTGGCGATGCCGTGGTGGGAGTTCATCCTGCGCGCGGTGATTGTCTATGTCGTGGTGCTGGTGATGGTGCGGGTTGCGGGCAAGCGCACACTGGGCCAGTTCACCCCGTTCGACATGCTGTTGCTGGTGTTGTTGGGCAACGCCGTGCAGAACGCCTTGCTCGGTCCGGACACCTCATTGGGCGGCGGCTTGCTGTTGGCAGCCACGCTGATCGCGTTGAACTACGTCGTGGGCTGGATCACTACCCGCAGCCCGGTGATGGAGCAGGTGATCGAAGGTGAGCCGGTGGTGTTGGCGCGGCATGGCCACGTGCTGCAGAAGGTGCTGCAGCGCGAGCTGGTCAGCAAGGCCGATTTCGCCAAGGCGATGCGCGATGCAGGTTGCGATGAAGTGGATGAAGTAGACCTGGCACTGCTGGAAACCAACGGCCACATCACCATCATCCTCAAGAAGGACAACAGGTAGTGCCGGGCCATGCTCGGCAAAGGTGTTGTAGGAGCGGCGTAAGCCGCGAAGCTCATGGTCGGTCCGGTTGCGAGCATCGTCGCCACTTCATTGCTGTCAGCTTCGCGGCTTACGCCGCTCCTACACGTTTGGTTTCCTGGTAAAGCCCCTGCCGAGCATGGCTCGGCACTACAGCCAGTCGCGCGGGACCAGGTACTCGGCCAGGCGTGCTTCGTCGCTGCCGCTGTCGGGGATATAGCCGTATTCCCAGCGCACGCGCGGTGGCAGGCTCATCAGGATGCTCTCGCTGCGGCCGCCACTCTGCAGGCCGAACAGGGTGCCGCGGTCGTAGACCAGGTTGAACTCGACGTAGCGGCCACGGCGGTACAGCTGGAACTCGCGCTCGCGTTCGCCATACGCGGTGTCCTTGCGGCGTTCGACGATGGGCAGGTAGGCATCGAGGAAGCCGTCGCCAACCGCCTGCAGGTAGGCGAAGTCGGTTTCGAAGTCAGCATGCAGGTCGTCGAAGAACAGGCCGCCAACGCCGCGCGTTTCATTGCGGTGCTTGAGGAAGAAGTACTCATCACACCAGCGCTTGTGCGCGGCGTAGCGATCTTCGCCGTAAGGCGCGCATAGCTCGCGGGCAACCGTGTGCCAGTGCTGCACGTCTTCGTCGAAGGGATAGAAGGGGGTCAGGTCGAAGCCACCGCCGAACCAGGCCGCCACCGTCTTGCCATCCAGTTCGGCCTGGAAGTAGCGCACGTTGGCGTGGGTGGTCGGCAGGTAGGGGTTGCTGGGGTGGAACACCAGTGACACGCCACAGGCGCGCCAGGACGCTCCTGCGAGCTCCGGGCGGTTGGCGGAGGCCGAGGGTGGCAGGCGCGTGCCGGCGACGTCGGAGAAGCCGATGCCGGCCTGCTCGAACACTGCGCCATCACGCAGGATGCGGGTGCGGCCACCGCCGCCCTCGGCGCGCTGCCAGCGGTCCTCGTTGAAACGGGCCTGGCCGTCGGCCTGCTCGATGGCGGCGCAGATGCGGTCCTGCAGGCCGGTCAGATAGTCGCGTACGCGGTCGAATTCGTTCATGTGCGTACTGTAGCGCAGGCCGCTGCCGCGGCCTGCGCCTCATGCCTTACTTGCGCAGCGATTTGCCCTTGCTGGGCGTTGCCGGTGCGTCGGCGTCTTCTTCGTTGTCGAGGTCTTCGGCGGCACGCATCAGCTGCGCGCCAAGGCCGGCCATTGCCCAGTTGGTGGTCTCGTAGACATCGCAGGCCACATGGGTGCCCTTGCCGTCGCGCTTGCAGATGGACAGCAGCTTGCCGGGGATGTCTTCGTCGCCGGTGTTCTCGTAGACGCCGCGCAGGTTCTCACAGCCAACGCGCACACCGGCCTGGCACAGTTTCTGGTATGCCGGCGCAGCGGCCTGCCAGTCGCCGGCCAGCGCATGGCGATGGCCTAGGGTATTGCAGCCCTGCAGCTTGCCACTGTCGCAGCAGGCCTGCGGATCACTGCCCACAGGGCAATCCTGCGGCAGCGGCAGTTCGACGAATACCTTGGGCGCGCTGCACTGGCTGCTGCCGCCAGTGCGTTGGTAAACGGCATAGCGGTTCCAGCTGTCGATGCCGAGCAGGCCGCCGTTGCGCAGCGGCTTGAGCACGAAGTCGCCACCCTTGTCGTGGCGGATATGGATGGCGCCATCCTGCAGGCGTGCGCGCAGCTCGCTGCCCATGCCCATCGTGACCAGGCCATCGTTGCCGAAACCGAGCGCATCCATCAGGCCAGTGCTGGCCTTGTAGTCGCCGCAGGGCAGGCTGCTGGCGGGGCCGACGTCAACATCGGCAGCGCTCAGTGCAGCCAGCGCTTGTGCGCGCTTGCAGGTCATCTCGTCGGCGCCGGCCTTGCAGGCCAGCTGCAGCGCATCGCGCGCGGGCAGGTAGCGCCCGGCATCCCAATGCGCATCGGCGACTTCGCTGCAGAAGCCTGCGTCCGGGTGGCTGCGGCACAGCTGCAGCAATTCGTTCAAACGCGGTTCGGGCAGGACCGCGGTGTTGCTGCTCAAGGCGCCGGCCAGCGCCTTGGCCATGGCGATGCCGAGGACTTCCTTGGCCGCTGCCAGGCAGGCTGCTTCGTTGTACTGCGGGGTGCCTTCCTTGCAGACGGCAGGCTCTTCCAGATCCGGGTCCGGCGTTACTGCCTGTTGTGCGGCCTGGGCCTCATCGCGGTAGCTGGACAGCAGGCGCTCGCAGGCGAAGGGCAGGTCTTCCTGGCACCACTGGCGCAGCTGCGGCGGCGTTGCTGCGCTGGCATTCTCGATGCAGCTGTCGATATCGGCACGGCAGCTGCCTGCGGCCGGCGTAGGCACTGTCTTGCAGCTGCTGTTGGTGTCCAGCACGTAGTCGCCGAGGCTGCCGCTGATGCGCTTGCCGTCGCTGCTGAGGCTGTACTCAGTGCTGAAGCCATTCGATACGTCAGCCGCGTGCAGGGTGTTGCCCTGCTGGCGGATTACATATTGGGTAGGCGCCAGGCCTTCATAACGCATCGTGGCCTGGCTGCTGCTTTGAACCACGAAGCGGGCCGACCCCTCTTCAGCGATATAGCTGCCGCAGCCCAGGGTAGCGGCGGCGGCCGGCAGCGCACTCAGCGCGAGCAGGCCACCGGTGAGGGCGGAGAGGTAACGTAGGAGGGACATGCAAACTCCGGGGGACTCAACGAAACAGGGCGCGAACGTCAGGGCGACTCAGCTTGATCACCAGCCACGCATGCAGCCCGGCCAGTGCCAGGGCGGCAATGCCGCCAGTGATCAGCGAGGTCCACAGGCCAACGCGTAGTTGCACGCGCATTTCCAGGCCTTCTGGAGAATTGAGGAAGTCGGCAGGCACCATTGCCTGCATGGCTTCAAACATGCCGTGGATCAGTGGCAGGGAGGCAAAGTTGGCCAAGGCCACCAGCACCAGGAAGACGATGAAGCCGATCCGGCCCCATTCGCGGTGCCTGAGCAATGCCCACGACACCGCAAGGAACGCGATCGACAGCAGCAGGCCAAGCACGCTCAGCGAGAGTGCGTGTTCACCGATCCAGAGCATGCCCGGCGTTACCGGCAGGCCTTCGTTCTGCATGGCCTGCAGGATGTCCAGGCGGCCGATCAGGACCACTGCCAGCAGTTGCAGCAGGCTCCAGACAATGGCCAGCGCAGCCATTACCAGCGAGAGCTTGGCGGTGACGGCGATGAACGAGGCCGCTGCGGAGGGCGGGGCCGGGATTGGTGGGAACTGTGGGGGATTCACGGTGGCTCGCTACGGATGTTCTGGTGGATCGTTGCAGGGGTCAGTCGGCTTTCTTCGAGGAGGACAACGCGGCGCACGCTGCAGGCAATACATGCAGCGCACTCAGCGGCGCCAGCTTCACGCCGTGCGGTGGCTGCAGCGGGATCCATTTCAGCTCGGCAATCTCCGCCTGCACCTGCGGCACGCCGGTGATGCTTACCAGGAAGGATTCGCCCTGCACACGGCGTCCGGGTTCGTTGACGGCAATGTCTTCGAAGCTGCCAAGTGCCACTGCACTGCTGTCGTCGACGTGAACACCGAGCTCTTCGAGGAGCTCACGCGCAAGTGTCTGCAGTGCGTCCTCACCGAATTCGCGTTTGCCGCCGGGTTGGATGAAGGTATCCGAGCCATGTTTGCGCACGACCAGCACGCGTTGCTGCGGATCGAGGATGACGGCGGTGACGATGCGGATGGGGTTTTCTGCGTTGAACATGTGCTTCCTGCGAATAGTGCTCCGTGAGGGGAATGGTACTGGAGGCTTGGGTGGTGGTGGGTGCTGCGTAGGCAGGAGCGGGATCAAGATCAAGAGCACCCCTCCCCAGCCCTCCCCTTGGCTGCGCGCAAGGGAGGGGCCGCTGTGCTCCCTCCCTTTGGCGCAGCCAAGGGGAGGGCTGGGGAGAGGTGCTCTTCGCGGTACGCAAACAACATCCAACACCCACAAACAACAAGGGCGCCTCGCGGCGCCCTTGTTGATGCTTACTTCAGTTCCTGCTCGAACAGCTTGAGGATGCGCTTGTACTGGTCAAGCCAGGAGTCGGCACGCGTATAGCCGTGGCGCTCCAACGGGTAGGGCGCGATCGACCAGTTGTCCTTGTGCAGCTCGATCAGCTTCTGCGTCATGTTGACCGAGTCCTGGAAGAACACGTTGTCATCCATCATGCCGTGCGCGATCAGCAGGTTGTCCTGCAGGCCTTCGGCATACTCGATCGGCGAGGAGATGCGGTAGGCCTCCGGATCGATGTCCGGGGTGTTGAGGATGTTGGCGGTGTAGGCGTGGTTGTACTGGTGCCAGTCACCCACCGGGCGCAGCGCGGCACCGGCCTTGAACGTGCCCGGCGAGCGGAACAGCGCCATGTAGGTCATGAAGCCACCATACGAGCCGCCGTAGATGCCGGCGCGGTCGCGGTCGCCCTGCTTGGTTTCGACCAGCCAGTCCAGGCCGTCCAGATAGTCTTCCAACTCCGGGTGGCCCATGTTGCGGTAGATGGCGGTACGCCAGTTGCGGCCATAGCCTTCGCTGCCGCGGTAATCCATGTCCAGCACGATGTAACCCTTCTGCACCAGCAGGTTGTGGAACATCTGCTCGCGGAAGTAGTTGGAATAACGTGCATGCACGTTCTGCAGGTAGCCGGCACCGTGCACGAACATGGCGATCGGGTATTGCTTGCCCGGCTCGAGCTTGTCCGGGCCGTAGTACTTGGCCCAGACGTGGCCGGCGCCGTGCTTGGACGGCACCTGCACCATCTGCGGCTGCACCCATTCGCGGGCCTTGAATTCGGCGCTGCGGGTATCGGTGAGCTTGCGTGCTTCGCCGCCGCTGACCGGCAGCACCGCAACCTGTGCAGGCAGGTAGGGCGCGGAGTAACGGACCAGCAGCTGCTGGCCATCCGGCGACAGGCTGAAATCCTCCACGCCATCGAGCGCGGTCACTTCGCGCACGGCACCGCCGTTGGCGTTGACGTTGCAGACTTCGTAATCGCCCGGCCACTTCTGGTTGCAGACGAAGTAGAAGCTGTTGCCGTCGGCACTGACCACCGGTGCCGAGGTCTCCCAGTTGCCGGAGGTGATGGCCTTGGGCTTGGCGCTGCCGGTCTGCGTGTACAGGTGCGAATAGCCGGATTCCTCGGACAGCAGCCACAGGGTGCGGCCGTCCGGCATCCAGCCGTAATCGTTGAAGCCCCAGTTGATCCAGCCGCCGTCGGTCAGGCGGTGACGGTTTTCCAGGCGTGCGCTGGTGGCGCTGGTGGTGGCGATCCAGCGGTCCTTGTTGTCGTTGGCACGCAGCATCAGCGCGGCCTGGCTGCCGTCGGCATTCCAGCGGATGCCGCCGCCCATGAAGTCGCTCATCAGTTCCAGCGGACGGTTGCCCTTCAGCGCGTCCTTGCCGGCCTTGCGGCGCAGCTCGGCCAGCGGATCGGTGGCGATGCCGGGCAGGTTGTCCAGCGACAGCGCTTCGACCTTGCCGGTGACTGCATCGGCCAGCCAGAACGCATGCGGCTCGGGATTGTTGCGGCCAACGCGGGTGCGGGTGTCTTCGGCTTCTTCGTAGCCGGACTCGGTCACGTACAGCGGCATCTTGCCGCCACGGCCTTCGTCGTAGCCCTTGGGCTTGGTGACCACGATCAGGTGGCGGGCATCGGGCGACAGCGCGCTGTCGACGATCTCGACATCGGCGCCGAGGAAGATCGGTGCCGGCGCACGGGTCGGGTCGGCCTGGCGCCAACGCTCGCCCTGCTCGCGCAGTTCCTCGCGCTGGGCGCGATCGGTGCGCAGGGTGGACAGGGTGCGCATCTGCTGGTCGCGCAGCACGTCGGCCTTGGGCGCGTCGGCCGGGTTCTTGTCGGCCTTGAGCTGGGCGACCTGGCTGGTGACGTTGTTGCGTGGATTCCAGTGGAACCAGTTGTTGCCCACTTCCCAGATCACGCCGCCGTCGCTGGCGAAATTGACGCCACCGGCGCGTTCATTGCTGCGCGTCAGCTGGGTCAGCGTGCCGTTGCGCAGGTCGCGTACGAACACGTCGCCGTTGCGGACGAAGGCCATGCGCTGGCGGCTGCTGTCATAGACGCGGTCGGCGGCATCGAGGGTGCCGCGCTGGTCATCGGCGACCTGCTGGCCGACACCACCACTGACCGGCAGGCGGAAGCTGTCGCGCACGGCGCTGCCCTGGCGCTTGAGCGTGTATTCGACCTGCTGGCCGTTCCACGACCACCAGGCCGATTCCACCGGCGGCCCGATCCAGTCCGGGTTGGCCATGGCCTGCTCGATGGTGATCGGCGTGGGTGCGGCATGGGCGGTGCCGAAAGCGGTCAACAACAGCAGGGACAGGGGCAGCAGCTTGGGCATCATTCGGCACCGGTGTAGAGAACCGGGCAAGGGTAGCAGCAGGCCCGCGCGGCGGGCTGGGCCACAGGTCATGGAGGCAGGGTTCGGCGGCTGAGCTGCCGGAATCGGCAATGTTTGTTGCCTTGCTCCCTCCCTTGCGCCATGGGCGCAGGGGAGGGTTGGGGAGGGGTGCTTTGGGTTTTGCTTTTCTGGCTTTGAGCTGGTGCTGTAGAGCCAAAGGCAAAAGCGCACCCCTCCCCAGCCCTCCCCTTTGTCTTCGACAAAAGGGAGGGGGCTACAGCCGCTGCGACTTTTTGACGCAGTGCGACATCCGGTCACATCCGCTCTTCACCAATACCGGACCAGAATCGCCCCAATTAAAAATGTTGCGGAGAAGCGGCCGTGGAAGCGCTGCTGTTGTCCCGGATCCAGTTCGGATTCGTGGTGAGTTTTCATGTGCTGTTCCCGGCCTTCACCATCGGTACGGCCAGTTGGTTGGCCTTCGTCGAATGGCGTTGGCTGCGCACCCGCAATCCGGTCTGGCGCGAGCTGTTTTTCTTCTGGCAGAAGATCTTCGCCGTGTCCTTCGGCATGGGCGTGGTCAGCGGCATCGTCATGGCCTTCCAGTTCGGCACCAACTGGCCGCGCCTGAGTGAAGTGGCCGGCACGGTGATCGGGCCATTGCTTACCTACGAAGTGCTGACCGCGTTCTTCCTCGAGGCGAGTTTCCTCGGCGTGATGTTGTTCGGCTGGGAAAAGGTCTCGCCGCGCCTGCACTTCTTCTCCACCTGCATGGTGGCGTTGGGCACGCTGTTTTCCACCTTCTGGATCCTGTCTTCCAACAGCTGGCTGCACACGCCGGCGGGTTACACGCTGGTCGACGGCATCGTGCATCCGCAGGACTGGTGGCAGATCGTGTTCAACCCGTCCTTCCCTTACCGACTGGCGCATATGGCGCTGGGGTCGTTCATCACCACCTGTTTCGTCATTGGCGGTGTTGGTGCCTGGTACCTGCGTCGCGGCGTGCATGTGGAAGCCGGCCGCAAGATGCTGGTGGCAGCCGTCGCCTTTGCTGCTTTGACTGTGCCGGTGCAGATATTCGTTGGTGACATGCATGGTTTGAATACGCTGGAGCACCAGCCAATGAAGATTGCGGCGATGGAAGCGCACTGGCATGAAAGCAAGCCTGGCGAAGGCGTGCCGCTGGTGGTGTTCGCGGTGCCGAATGAAAAGGAAGAGCGCAACGATTACGAGATTGCCATCCCCAAGCTCGGCAGCGTGATCCTGACCCACAGCACGGACGGTACCTTCGCACCGCTGACCTCGGTGCCGGCCAGCGAGCGGCCGCCGGTGGTGCCGGTGTTCTACGCGTTCCGCATCATGGTCGGGATCGGTTCGTTGATGCTGTTGGTTGCGTGGATCTCGGCCTTCCAGTTGTGGCGTGGACGCCTGCTGGAATCGAAGTGGCTGCTGCGCGGCTGGAACTGGATGTTGCCCAGCGGTTTCGTCGCGCTGGTGGCCGGTTGGTTCGTCACCGAAATGGGTCGGCAACCGTGGGTGGTGTATGGCGTGCTGCGCACCGCCGATGCGGTGGGTACGCAGAGTGTGTGGATGACGGTGCTGTCGCTTGCCATCTATGTGATCGGTTATCTGTTCGTGTTCGGCTGGGGCATCTGGTACCTGGTCAAGATCATGCGCAGCGGGCCCAAACCACATGACCTGCCACCGCGCGACGACGGCATGCACACCCCGGCGCGGCCGCTGTCCGGCGTCAATGAACCGCTGGAGGAGCGCTGACATGGAGATGACAACCTGGCTGCCGGTGGCATGGTTCGCGGTGATCGGCTTCGGCGTGCTGATGTACGTGGTGCTGGATGGCTTCGTGCTCGGCATTGGCATCCTTGCGCCCTTTGCCGAGGACGAGCAGCAGCTCGACGTGATGATGAATACCGCTGCGCCGATCTGGGATGGCAATGAGACCTGGCTGGTGCTCGGCGGTGCTGGCCTGATGGCGGCGTTTCCCAAGGCCTATGCGGTGCTGCTGTCGGGCCTGTACCTGCCGGTGCTGCTGCTGGTGATGGGCCTGGTATTCCGCGGCGTGGCTTTCGAGTTCCGCTTCAAGGCGCATCGCTCGCGCGCGCTGTGGAGCGTGTCGTTCGCGCTGGGCTCGCTGCTGGCTTCGTTCGCGCAGGGCGTGATCCTCGGCGCGCTGGTGCAGGGCTTGCCGATGCAGGACGGGCAATACAGCGGCGGTGCCTTCGGCTGGTTCAGTCCGTTCTCGATGCTGACCGGTGTGGCGGTGGTCACCGGCTACGCGCTGCTTGGCAGCACCTGGCTGATCCTCAAGACCGAGGGTCGCGAGCAGGCCTTGGCACGCTCGCTGACGCGGCCGTTGATGGTGGCGGTGATCGTGTTCATGGGCCTGGTCAGTACCTGGCTGCCGTTCCTGCAGTCGCGGGTGATGGAGCGCTGGTTCAGTGATGGCAACTTCTGGTGGCTGTCGCCGGTGCCGTTGCTGACCCTGGCCGTGGCGGTGGCGCTATGGCGCAGCGCCATGCACCCGCGCCGCGACCTGCCGCCTTTCCTGCTGACCCTGGCGCTGTTCGTGCTCGGTTTCGTCGGCCTGGTGCTGGGCATGTGGCCCTACCTGCTGCCGCCGCACCTGACCCTGTGGCAGGCAGCTGCGCCGGCGTCTTCGCTGGGTTTCAGCATGGTCGGGCTGGTGCTGCTGTTGCCGGTGATCCTCGGCTATACGGTGTGGTCGTACCGGGTGTTCCGCGGCAAGGTGACGGCTGAAACCGGCTATCACTGAACCGCAGCGACATGGCCCGGCTTGCCAGCCGGGCCCCGCAGGGCCAAGCTGGCCGCCCCGTTGTGGCTGGCGTCACGATGGGCCATCCATCGAACGAGGTCGCTGTAGTCGCATGTCGGTTGTTCCCGAGCAGTTGTCACCCCCTTCCCACCATCCATTGGCCAACGGTGAGCTGCACCGTCTGCTGGCGGTAGGCGTGGGTCGCTCGGTCGATCTGCGGACCTTCTTCGCGCATGTGCGCGCC
Organism: Stenotrophomonas sp. STEN029; assembly: GCF_056760015.1. Taxonomy (NCBI): domain Bacteria; kingdom Pseudomonadati; phylum Pseudomonadota; class Gammaproteobacteria; order Lysobacterales; family Lysobacteraceae; genus Stenotrophomonas; species Stenotrophomonas sp. STEN029. The sequence continues at coordinate 23,049 of NZ_JBRREC010000011.1, forward strand.
GTGGCCGCGTTGCTGCCACCAGCCGAGCATGCGATCAACCTGTGCGATGACCGCTATCGCTTCCTGGTGGCGTTCTGTGCAGTGGCCTTGCGCGGGCAGGTGAACCTGCTGCCTTCGTCGCGTGCAGCTGCCGTCGTCGCCGATGTACAGCAGCGCTATGCGCAGACGTATTGCATCAGCGACGACGCGCTCGAGCAGTTGCCAGCGGACAGCTTCGTGTTGCCCGCGGAGCTGCCGCAGCTGGACGGCGATCTGCCGCAGCTGGCCAGCGATCAACTGGTGGCGATCGGCTTCACGTCCGGCAGCACCGGCACACCCAGCGCCAACAGCAAGACCTGGGGTTCGTTCCTGGCCAGCACCGCGCAGAACCTGCAAGCGCTGCAAAGCCTGTGGGGTGATGCGCAGCCAGCGCTGGTGGCGACGGTGCCGTCGCAGCACATGTACGGCATGGAGATGGCGGTGCTGCTGCCCTTGCTGGCGCCGGCAACCTTGCAGGCCGGGCGTCCGTTCTTTCCGCAGGACGTGGTGCTGGCACTGCAGCAGGTGCAGGCGCCGCGCGTGCTGATCACCACGCCGGTGCACCTCAAGGCGCTGGTGGAATCAGGTGTGGAATTGCCGCCGCTGGCCGGTATCGTCACCGCCACCGCGCCGCTGTCGCAGGAACTTGCGGCGGCTGCCGAACAGGCGTTTTCCACCGAGGTGCGTGAGATGTTCGGCTCCACCGAGACCTGCATCTTCGCGCGCCGCCGCACGGCCAGCGAGACGGCCTGGAGCCTGCTGCCAGGCGTGCGCCTGGAGCCGCAGCCGGACGGCACGCGCGTGCATGCGGCGCATCTGCCGGCACCGGTGAACCTGGCCGATCTGGTGGAGCTGCTGCCAGGTGATCGCTTCGTGCTGCGTGGCCGCCGCGCGGATCTGCTTGAAATTGCCGGCAAGCGCGCTTCGCTGGGCGACCTGACCCGCAAGTTGCAGGCGGTGCCGGGCGTGGTCGATGCAGTGGTGGTGCAGCTGGCCCCCGAGCCTGGTCATGCGGTCGGTCGCATCGCTGCGCTGGTGGTTGCGCCAGAGCGTGAAGAGGCTGAGATCCTGCGCGAACTGCGGGCCTTCATGGACCCGGTATTCCTGCCACGGCCGCTGCGCAAGGTGGCGGTGTTGCCACGCAACGATACCGGCAAGCTACCGCGTGACGCGGTGCTGGCTTTGCTGGGGCACTGAAACGCCGCGCTGCAGGTGATGCCGGTGAGCATGGCTCACCAGCGCTTGTTCGATCAGGCGTCGTGGACGCCGTCGATCTCGACCCGCAGGTCGCGTCGGCATACCGCTGCATGCAGCACGATATACGGCACCTGTGGCGGTAGATGCGCGGCCAGGGCTGCGCGCACCTCGGCAATCTCGGCCGCATCGCGTACATAGACCTTGAGTCGGCTGCCGTCGCCGAACTGGGTTGGCAAACCCGGCCGATGCGCACGTGCAGCGCCAATCAGGGCTTCGAAATTGGCGAAGGTTTCCTGCAACTGGCGCTGGGTGCTGTCGCCGTGCAGGGTGGCGTGGCCGACCACGCTGGCGGTGCCTGACAGCAGCAGCGGCAGGCGACTGCCGTTGGCGGCCAGCATGGCACGGGCGAAACTCGGTGATTGCCGGCCATACTGGCGCGGATAACGGTAGGCGCTGACCTGGCGCGGGTTTTCCAGCGGTGTGCCGGCCTCACGCGCGGCCAGCCAATACACCTGCAGCACGCGCACGCCGTCGACGCGACCGATGGCGGTGGCGGCGGGCAGGGTGCTGGTGTCGATGGCACCGATGCCACGGGCACGGCCTACGCAGAACTCGCGGTAGCGTTCGCTGTCGTCTTCGCCGTCGGTGATCGCGTCCAGGTAGTTCCAGATCCGCAGCAGGTGCGGATAGGCATGCGCAGGCAGGGCTTCGAGCATGCGCGCATAGGCGTGCTCGGAGGCGCCGATGATGCCGCCGTGCTGGTGCTCATCCACCTGCAGCGCACCGAACATCAATGCACCGTCGCTGGCCCAGGCCACGCCATTGGCGTCGCGGCCGCTGCTGACCGGCTTATCGCTGCGCCACACTTCCAACTGGGCCTGGCCATCCGGTTGCAGGCCTACCTGCAGATAGCGCGGGTCAGCGCTGGCCACGGGCTCGTCCCCGGCCTGGAAGCCGAAGATCGCCATCACCTGCGGATCCGCCAGCAGGACCGGCAACTGGGATGGATCGGCATAGTCGATCTGCAGCGCGGCAGCCGCCACCGGGGACGTCAGGGCATTCATCTCAGGCCCCCGTGACATTGGTGGTCAGGCAGGCGGAGCAGGGCTGGCGGCGGCGAGAGTGGAGCGGGAACGTCATTGCACGGCGTATCGGGCATCGCAGAGGTGGCAATGATACCCCGCGAGTCTGAACTGTCATGCTTGCGCAACAGTCGGCGATGCCGGATCGTTGCGGGTCTATTTGCTGTGGGTAGTGGAAATGTCGCAACAGAATGACGCCGAACGCGAGCTGGCCGGGCTGCTGGTCGAGAGCCTGAACCTGGAAGACGTGGACCCGGCCCAGATCGACCCGGAAGCGGCGCTGTTCAACGATGGCCTGGGCCTGGATTCGATCGATGCGCTGGAGCTGGCCCTGGCCATCAGCAAGCGCTACGGTTTCCAGCTGCGCTCGGACAACGAGGACAACCGCCGCATTTTCGGTTCCCTGCGTGCCCTGTCGGCACATATCCAAGCCAACAAGACGGTCTGAACGGCGTGACTGCTGCCAGCCCTGAACCCGGCCACGGGCCGGTAGCGCTGGCGCTGCGGGTGCTCCTGCTGCTGGCCTATCCGGTGCTGTCGCACGTGGCCAGCCTGCGCAACGAAGGCATGTGGGCTGCCGCCGCGCTGGCAGGGCTGGTCCTGCTATGCCTGCTGGAACCGCTTGCCCGACGGCGGCCGTGGGCATTCGGTGTGCTGGCGGCGAGCTGTGCGCTGCTGTGGTGGCTGGGTGGATCGAGCTGGGCCTGGATGCTGCTGCTGGCGCCGCCGGTGGTGTTTCCGTTGCTGGTGGCCTGGGGCTTCGCCCGTTCGCTGCTGCCCGGGCAGATTCCGCTGATCACCCGCATCGTGCGGGCGTTGTATGCGCGGGCAGAGATGCCGCTGACGGCGCAGCTCGAACGCTACACGCGGCGGCTCAGTGCTGCCTGGGCCCTGGTGCTGGTGCTGCTGGCGCTGATCAACCTGGGCCTGGCGATGAGCGCGGTGCCGGACGGCCTGTTGGCGGCGTTCGGCATCCAGCCGTGGTGGCCGGTGACCCATGAACAATGGTCGTGGTGCGCGAACATCGCCGATTGGGGGTTGATCGGCGGCTTCTTCGCGTTGGAATACGCGGTGCGCTCGCAGTTGTTCCCGCAGCGCCCTTACCGCAACGCCTGGGATTTCATGCGCCAGATGGGCCAGCTTGGGCCGGCGTTCTGGCGCGACCTGCTGCGCTGAAGCACAAGGCTGCCGGTATCCTGTCTGCACAAATCGCCGCCAGCGCAGCCATGTACTTCAGCATTCCGTCCGATCACCCCTGCCTGCCGGGTCATTTCCCGGGCCGTCCGCTGGTGCCCGGGGTGGTGGTGCTGGAGCAGGTATTGCAGGCGGTGGCGGCCGAGTGCGGGCATGCGGTCGGCGCGCTGCGCCTGCCGCAGGTGAAATTCATGGCGCCGCTGCTGCCGGATGAGCAGGCGCGGATAGAACTGGAAGGACAGGCGCCGCGCTGGAAATTCCGCGTGTTGCGCGAAGACCAGCTGCTGGTGCGTGGCGAACTGGTGCTGGCCGAAGCTGACGCATGGGCATGAACGCGTCCGACTGGAAGCATCGACCTGAAGGCGGCGGCCGTTTCGCGGTCCGCCTGATTGGTGGCATTGCCCGCCATGGTGGACGTGGTATCGCGCGCGCCTGCCTGTACCCGATCACCTGCTATTTCTACTGTGTGCGCGGCGCCGAAAGGCGCGCCTCCCGCGACTACCTGCAGCGCCTGCATGGTCGTCCGGTGAATGCTTTGGAAGTGGCGCGGCATATCCATACCTTTGCCGCCACCATCCTGGATCGGGTGTTCCTGCTGGCCGGCCGCACCGCTCTGTTTGATATCCGAAGCAGCGGCACCGAGCCGCTGCTGCAGTTACTGGACCAGGGCCGCGGGGTGCTGGTGTTCGGCTCCCACCTGGGCAGTTTCGATGCGCTGCGGGTGCTGGCCCGGATGCGCCCGGACCTGAAATTGCGGGTGCTGATGGACCGCGCGCACAACGCCGCCATCACCGAGCTGCTGGCCGAACTCGATCCGAAGCTGGCCGACTGCATCATCGATGCCGCACAGGATGGCACGGCAATCGTGCTGGCGATCCAGCAGGCCCTGGCGGAAGGTGCGATGGTGGCCTTGCTGGTGGATAGGGCGCGCCCGGACGAACCCGCCATCGCGGCGCCGCTGCTGGGCAGCGCGGCAGCCTTCCCGACCGCGCCATGGTTGATCGCCAATGTGCTGAAGGCACCGGTGGTGCTGGCATTTGGCCTGTACCGTGGCGGCAATCGCTACGACCTGCGCTTCGAGGCGTTCGCCGAGGCCGTGGACATTCCCCGGCGCGGTCGCGCCGAGTTGTTGTCCGCACTTATCCACCGTTACGCCGGCAGGTTGGAGCATCACCTGCGCGAGGCCCCTTACAACTGGTTCAATTTCTATGATTTCTGGCATTCCCAAGACCCTGCGCCCGTTGCTGTGCCTGCTGACGACGCTGCTGCTCAGTAGCCCGGCGCAGGCCAATGACGTCGATGCGGCGTGGATACTGCGGCAACTGGCGCAGCCGGCACCCAGCCAGACCAGCTTCCTCGAACTGCGTGGCTCGGCGTTGCTGAAGGAGCCACTGCGGGTCGAAGGCCAGTACCGCCGCCCCGATGCCGGCACGCTGGTCCGCGAGGTACGCGCGCCGTATGCCGAAACCACCACGATTGCCGATGGCCAGGTCAGCATTGCCCGTGCAGGCAAACCACCGCGCGTGTTCGCGTTGCAGCGGGTGCCTGAGCTGGCTGACCTGCAGGCCAGCTTCGGCGCGATGTTGTCCGGTGACCTTGCTGCCCTGGAGCGCAGCTACCGGCTGCAGGCCTCCGGCAGCGCCCAGCACTGGCAGCTGCAGCTGACGCCCAAGGCAGAGGCATTGGCCCGCCGCGTGCGCGCCGTGACCCTGCATGGCCAGAACGCGGAACTGCGTTGCATCGAGACCCAGCCGGCGAAGGGCGATGTGCAGCGCACCCTGCTCGGCGGCGCTGCGACCGCGGCGGCCGTTGTACGCGAGGCTGCCGCATTGAATGGCCTGTGCACTTCGGGCACCACGCGTTGAAGCTCTCGTCCACGCATCGCATCGGCCTGGCCATTGTCTGGTTGCTGCTGCTCGGCGTGCTGGGCATGTGGATCAGCAGCCGCATCCAGGTCAGCGGCGACCTGCGCAAGTTCATGCCTGATGCACGCACACCCGCACAGAAATTACTGCTCGACGAACTCGGCGAAGGCCCCGGTGCGCGGCTGTTGCTGGTCGCACTGTCCGGAGCCGCGCCGGAGCAGCTGGCGCAGCAGTCGCGCGCGCTGCGTGAAGCGTTGGCTGCCGACACCCAGTTCGAGTTGGTCGCCAATGGCGAACAGGCCGGGCTGGAGGCATTTCCCGAGCGCCTGTTGCCCTACCGCTATCTGATTGATGCATTGCCCGCAGATGCGTTTTCCAGCGCCACCCTCGGCGAGGAACTGCAGGCGCGCCTGCAGGACCTGGGCTCGCCGGCGGGCGGCTTGATCGAACCCTTGCTGCCATCCGATCCCACCCTGCAGGTGCTGCGGGTGGCCGAGGCCCTGCAGCCAGCCAACGCACCGCAGCGCATCGATGATGTCTGGTTCGACCGTGCCGGCAGACAGGCACTGCTGCTGGTGCAGACCCATGCCGCCGGTTTTGATCCCGGCGCCCAGCAGTTGGCGGTGGATACGATCAACCACCAGTTCACCCGCATTGCCGCGGACAGCGGCAGCCGCATCGAGTTGAGCGGGCCGGGCGCGTTCTCGGTGAAGATCGGTAACCGCACCGCCAGCGAAGCCGGCATGATCGGCACGCTGGACACCATCGGCATGATCCTGCTGCTGTGGTTTGCCTACCGCAGCTGGAAGATGCCTATCCTCGGCTTCCTGCCGCTGGCCAGCGCGGGGCTCGCTGGCCTGTGCGCGGTGGCGCTGGGCTTCGATGGCGTGCATGGCATCACCATTGCGTTCGGCTTCACCCTGATCGGCGTGGTGCAGGATTACCCCATCCACTTCTTCAGCCACCAGCGGCCTGGCCGCTCGGCGTGGGACAACGTGCGCGCGCTGTGGCCGACCTTGGGCACCGGCGTGATCGCTACCTGCATCGCCTACCTGACCTTCCTGTTCTCCGGCGTGGATGGCCTGAAGCAGCTGTCGGTGTTCACCATCACCGCGTTGGCGACGGCGGCGCTGGCCACGCGCTATCTGCTGCCGGCATTGATCGATCCGGCGACACGCGATTTTGCCGACTCCGCACGGCTGGCGCGGCTGTGGAAGCACACCCAGCGCCTGCCACGACCGCGCTGGTCATTGGCCGTGCTCGCCGCGCTGGCAGTGGCGGTGATGGTGTTGGCGCCTGGTGCGTTCTGGCAGAACGACCTGGGCCGGCTGACCCCGGTGGACCCGCAGGACCTGCAGCGTGACGCGCAGCTGCGCAGCGAACTGGGCGCGCCGGATGTGCGCTATCTGGTCACTGTGCGCGGCAGCGATGCACAAGCCGCACTGGCCGCCAGTGAACGCTTGCGGCCGGCCCTGGATGCGCTGGTTGCGAACGGCGAGCTGGAGCGCTATGACATGGCCGCGCGCTATCTGCCAAGCGCGGCCGTGCAGCGCCAGCGCCAGCAACAGTTGCCGGATGAAGCCAACCTTCGCGCCGCGCTGGCAACGGCGGTGGCGGGAACGCCGTTCATCGATGATGCGTTCGAGCCATTCATCGCCGATGTGCAGAAGGCACGCAGCGCAGCGCCACTGCAACCGGCTGATCTGCACGGCACACCATTGGCGACGGCGGTTGATGGTCTGCTGGTGCAGGGCAAGGATCACGCCATCGCGTTGGTCTCGTTGAGCGGCCTGAACGATGTGGCAGCCGTAGCCAGCACCGTGCAGTTGCACGGCGCACAGTTGCTGGACATGAAGCAGGCCTCCGAATCCCTGGTTGCCGACTATCGCAGCCGTGTGCTGGTAGCGCTTGCGCTCGCCGTACTGCTGCTGGCACTGACCGTGGGCGCTGCATTGCGCTCGCCACGACGCGTGCTGCGGGTGTTGCTGCCGATGATCCTGACCACCTTGCTGGTGCTGGCGGTGCTGCGCGGCCTGGGTGTGGAGTTGAACCTGTTCCACCTGATCGGCCTGATCCTCGCCGCCGGGCTTGGCCTGGATTACGGTCTGTTCTTCGAGCATGCCGGCGACAGCCATGCCGACCAGCTGCGCACCCTGCACGGGCTGCTGGTGTGCAGCGTGATGACGCTGCTGGTATTCAGCCTGCTTGGGTTGTCGTCGATCCCGGTGCTGCGTGCGATCGGCAGCACGGTGACGCTGGGTGTGGTCTGCAATTTCATCCTGGCGTTGTTGATCTCGCGCCATCCAGCCCAGGAGCTCGGCCATGCCGGGACGTGAGGAAATTCTCAAACTCGTTCCGCATCAGGGCAGCATGTGCCTGTGGGACGAGGTAGTGGACTGGTCGGCGCAGGACATCACGTTGCGCGCGTTCAATCATCGCGATGTCCTGCATCCCTTGCGCTGCGACAACCAGCTGCGCGCGATCCACCTATGCGAGTACGGTGCACAGGCGATGGCCGTGCATGGCGGCCTGCGCGGACGCGAGCGCGGTGGCGCGGTGGTGCCGGGCGTGCTCGTGGCGCTGCGCGATGTGCAGTTGCATGTGGCGCGCATCGATGACCTGCCGGATGCACTGGAGGCCACGGCACAGGTGTTGGCCGAAGGCGAGGGCAGCCAGCAGTACAGCTTCCGCATCCACCATCGCGACCAGCTGCTGGCCGAAGGCCGGGCCGCGGTGATGCTGCAGCTGCCATGAACATTCAATGAGACAAAGCGGAGCAAACCCCTCATGAGCAAGCAGCGACGTGCGCTGGTAACCGGCGGCAGTGGTGATCTGGGCGGTGCGATCTGCCGCCGGCTGGCCGCCGGCTGGCCGCCGATGGCGCACATGTGATCGTGCATGCCAACGCCAACCTGGCGCGTGCCGATGCAGTGGTGGCACAGATCATTGCCGACGGTGGCAGCGCGCAGGCGGTGGCGTTCGATGTTGCCGATGACGGAGCGGTCAGTGTTGCGCTGGAGGCGCTGCTGGCCGAGGGCCCGATCCAGATCGTGGTCAACAATGCCGGTATCCACGATGACGCGCCGATGGCTGGCATGGATGCGCAGCGTTGGCAGCGGGTGATCGATGTCAGCCTCAACGGCTTCTTCAACGTGACCCAGCCGCTGCTGTTGCCTATGGCGCGCACCCGCTGGGGTCGCATCGTCAGCGTGTCGTCGGTGGCGGCGGTGCTGGGCAATCGCGGCCAGACCAACTACGCCGCAGCCAAGGCCGGCCTGCATGGCGCAAGCAAGTCACTGGCACGGGAAATGGCCAGTCGCGGAATCAGCGTCAATGTTGTCGCGCCGGGAGTGATTGAGGGCCAGATGGCGGCGGAGGCGTTTCCGCCTGAACTGATCAAGCAGACCGTACCCGCCGCGCGTGCCGGCAAGCCGGAGGAGGTTGCAGCACTGGTGTCCTTCCTGTGCAGTGATGCGGCGGGTTACATCAACGGCCAGGTGATCGGCATCAACGGCGGCATGGGCTGAACGCGCGGCTCAGCCGTTGGCGTCGGTACTGTCGATGATCGGTGGGTTCCTGCGGATGGTGCGGTAAACGCGCCAAACATGGCCGTGGCGCAGCGCAAGCAGCACGATATGGCTAGTGATGCGGTACAGGTCCTGCAGCGGCTTGAAGTGGCTTGGACGGAACTGCTCATCACTGTCGGCGCAGCGGTAACGCGATTCGATCGGCACCGACACGCACCGCGTGCCCAGTTGCCGCGCCGCCGAGATCACCACCTGCGCTTCGAACACGAAGCCCTCGGCGGAGATCTCGCGCAAGGCGATAACCTCGGCGGGGTAGAAGCGCTGGCCGCTCTGGCTGTCGGCCACCTGGTAATGCGTGCCCCAGGCAATGCCCCAGTCGCCGAACTCGTTGGCCAGGCGCCGGTACAGCGGTTGCGATGCGCGTTTGCGCAGGCGTGCGCCGATGATGATGCAGGCCGGATGACGATTGGCGCTGGCAAGCAGCCGCGGCAGGTCGGCGGCGACATGCTGGCCGTCGCCATCCAGGGTGAGCACGCCGCGCAGGCCGCGGCGATTGGCTTCGGCAAAACCGCTGCGCAACGCCTGGCCCTTGCCCATGCGCTGTGGATGGCGCAGCACGGTGACAGGGAGGTCGGCGATGCAGTCCGTGGTACGGTCGCTGGAACCGTCGTCGACCACAATCACATGGGGGAAGTACTGCAGCACGCCCTCGACCACCTGGCGGATACGCAGTTCCTCGTTCAGCGCCGGGATGACCACGGCGACGTTGTCGGCGCAGAGCGGACGCTGGTCATTCATGGAGGATGTCGATCTCCAGCCACTGATCCGTGCCTGAGCGCATCCATACTTTTTCCTGATCCATTGCCAAGGCTTCCAGCAGCGGCAGCGCCGGCTGCATTGCATTGTCGGCGTACAGCTGCAGCAGCAGGCCCTGCTCCGCGTCCTGCGGTGATGATGCGGTGTCGTGCAGCCTGAGCTGCAGGCTAGGCAAGCCGGCACAGGCCGTGCGCGACAACACGAAGGCTGCTCCCAGCAGGCCGGTGCTTGGCGACACCTCGGCGGCCGGGCCACTGGCATTGCCGTCATAGGCAACCAGCAGCACGGCTTCTTCGCCGGCATGCAGCTGCACCATCGCTTCCAGCAGGCCCTGCGCGAAGCTGTAACGGCCTGCGCTGATGGCGGTGGCGGCGACGTGAGCGCCGGCGCCGATGGTCCAGTAACCGGCGGCGGCGTTGTGCACCGAGTTGTGGAACTTGGTCGGCGAGATGGCGCAGGGATCGTCCGCCAGCGTGGCGCACATGTAGTCGGTGATGGTCAGCTCGCCGTGGGTGGAGGTGAATACCGACGGCAGGGTCGCCGGCGCGCGGTCGGCGGCCTCGCACGCAGCCAGCGCAGCCTCCAGTGCAACCGCCACGGTGCCGGGTGCGCGGCGCCGCTCATTGGCTGCCAGCAGCTGCGGCGAGGGACGGGCTGGTGGATCCAGCGGGCGTTCGCCCTTGCGCATCCAGGCGCAGGCACTGTCCCAATCGGGAAGTCCCGTACCCCAGAAACCGATGCCTTCCAGTGTTGCTTCCAGCATCGTGCTCATCCTGCCTTGCCGAAGACCAGCGAGCAGTTGTTGCCGCCGAAGCCAAAGGAATTGTTCATTGCGTAGCGGATATCGGCCTGCGCGTTCTCGAAACGGATCTGCGGGCCGCAGGCCGGGTCGGGGATCTCGCTGTTCAAGGTGCCCGGCAGCAGCCCATCCTCCAGTGCCAACAATGCGAATACCGATTCGACGATGCCGGCTGCACCCAGCGTATGCCCGGTCCAGCCCTTGGTCGAGCTGGCGTGCAGGCTGGGCGGGAACAGTGTGGCGACCGCTGCGGCCTCGATGCTGTCGTTGGCCGGGGTCGAGGTGCCATGCAGGTTGAGATAGCCCACGTCGCCGGCCTCGATCCCGGCGCGCTGCAGCGCGGCCTGCATGGCCAGGCGTGCACCCAGGCCTTCGGGATGTGGCGCGGACATATGGTGGGCATCGCTGGATTCGCCGTAGCCGCGCAGCTGCAAGGCCGTGGCCAGGCCTGCGTCGGCACGTTCCAGGACCGCATAGCCGCCAGCTTCACCCAGCGACAGGCCGACCCGGCGAGCGTCAAACGGCTGACAGGGCGTCGCTGCAACCAGCTGCAGCGAGTTGAAGCCGTACAGCACGCTGCCGCACAGGGTATCCACGCCGCCGACCAGGGCGGCATCGGCCAGGCCGGCGTTGATCAGGCGCGCGGCTTGGGCGAAGACTTTGGCGCTGGACGAGCAGGCGGTGGCAACGGTGACGCAGGGGCCGCTCAAGCCGGTAGCCACCTGTACGAAATCGCCGAGCGAGTGTGGGGTGTGAATGCGTGGGCGCAGCATGTCCGGCGGGAAATGCAGGCCGCCATCGGCGCCGCTTTCAAGCCGGGCATAGGCTTCTTCGGTGGCGCCGATGCTGGAGGTGGAGGTGCCCATCACCACTGCCACCCGCGATGCGCCGTGGCGTTCACGTACCTGCTGCAGCGCGGCCAGCACCTCGTCCTGCTGCAGTGCGAGCCAGGCCAGCTGGTTGTTGCGGCAGTCGAACCCGGCAAGCTCCGCCGGCAAGGCCAGCCGTTCCAGGCCGTCCACCCGGCCAATCCAGCACGGCAGCGGCTGGTCGCCGAAATCGTTCTGCCGCAAACCGCTGTGGCAGCCGGCCAGGCCTCGCCGTTGTGCATCCAGACCCGCACCCAAGGCCGTGGTGGCGGTGTGCGCGAGTATGTTCAGCGGCGCCAGGCGCGGCGGTGATGCAGGCGTCACGTTATCTTCCAGGGCTTCGACGGGGCGCGAGTATATCGGCAGCTGGCTGTCTGGCGTTTCGACACGCGATGGCTGGACGGCCGGGGCAACGGAATCTTGATGTAGATGAATGTACAAAAGCCTGGTCGGTCCACGTGCTTGTTGGCCCGCCGCCTTTCAACAGCGCCAGATTTCCGACACAATCCCTGACTCCCGATGCAGGGCAAAGCCCGCTGGCATGCAAGCTTACGTCTACAAAAGCCAACGCAAGCAGGACACCTACTTGTACCTCGCCAAGCGTGATGATTTCGAAGTGATCCCGGCGGTGCTGGGCAACACCTTGGCGCCTTACACCTTCGTGCTGGAGGTGGCGCTGACGCCCGAACGTCGCCTGGCCCAGGCCGACGCCGCGCTGGTGCGCGCCAACCTGGCCGAGCGTGGTTTCCACCTGCAGGCCCCGCCGTTGCCGTTGGCCCCGGTGAAGATCGCCCGCATCGACGGTCGCGATGACTGAAGCATTGCGCAGCCGCGTAGTTGCCGCCGCGCTGGGCCTGGGGGTGTTGTTGACCCTGGCCACGGCGTTCGGTGGTGTGGCCGCGGCTGTGTGCGGCGTGCTGGCCCAGCCCGCCTTCGCCCTGGCGGTGTCATGGTGGCGGCGAACCCGCACGGTGACGCCGTCGCTGGCCGTACTCAAACGTGAACTGCCAGGCCTGCTGGGGCTTTGGACCGGCGGCGCAGCGGTGGTTGCAGTATTGGTGTCCTGGCCGTTGGCGGCACTGCATGACAGTGGCAGCCTGGCGGCGGTGTTGGCATTGAGCATCGCGGTCAGCGTGGCGTTGTTGGCGCTGTGGCGCACCTGGCCGCTATGGCAGGCGATGGAGCGCGAGGACAGCTCGCTGCGCACGCAATGGCAGGCCCTGAGCGGGCGGAATCTCGATTCATGGCATGGCCTGGGCGCGGCAGCGGTGGTGTTGCTGTTGTGCGCGGCGATCGTCGCAGCGGCCTGGCCGGGTCTGGTCGGCGGTGCCTTGCGTTGGCCCTTGGCCATTGCCACCGCAGTCGCCGCGCCGTTGCTGCATCACCTGCTGCAGGCTATGCGCAGTGCGCCGGTTGCCGTCGCTGGCAAGGCTGGCGAGGCACAACAACCTGCTTTCGACCTGTTTGCCGAAGCGTTGGCCGAACCGGCACCGCTGGAGCCCATCGCCCAGCACGAGCTGGTGCCGCAGCTGTATGACGCCGCCCGCGGCGGCCGGATTGATCGCGCGCTGCAGCTGTTGGATGCCGGTGCTGATCCGCATGCGCCAGCCCCGGCCGAATCGCGCGACCAGCGCAGTCTGGCGGTGCTGGCGGCAGTGCTGCCGGACCTGCGCCTGCTGCGTGCGCTGATCAGCCGTGGCGTCGACGTCAACCAGGCGCATAAAGGCATGACGCCGTTGCTGGCGGCCACCCGCGACAGCTGGCACGGTCGCCCGGAAGCGGTGATGACCCTGCTGGCCAACGGTGCCGATCCGCGCACGCCCGATGCCGATGGCAATACGCCGCTGCACCACGCCGCGCGCAGTTCCGATCCGGGCGTCGCAGCACTGCTGCGCGATGCCGCGGCCGAGATCGATGCCCTCAACAATGATGGCCACAGCCCGCTGGCGGTGGCCTGCCAGGCCGGCAACTGGCGGCTGGGCAAGTTCCTGCTGGAGCGCGGCGCCAAGGTCGAACCGGCCGATGGCGTACCGGTGCTGGTGCAGGCGGCGGCCACCGACGACGACGACCCGGCTGGCGTGCAGCTGCTGCTCAAGCACAAGGCGCGGCTGGATGCGCGCGACCGTCAGCGCCGCAGCGCCCTGCACGAGGCCGCCCTGGCTGGCCACGTCGATATCGTCGAAACCCTGCTTAATGCCGGCGCCAATGTCGAGCCGCGTGATGCCGCAGGCCGCACGCCGTGGCTGGATGCCGCCGCGCAGGGCAATGCCGCGGTGCTCGAGCGCCTGCTGGCGCACAAGCCTGACGTGCATGCCGTCGATGGCGAAGGCAGCAATGCCTTGCTGCTGGCCAGCCGCGCCGAACACGTATCGGCGGCGCTGATCCGCCGCCTGCTGGACCTGGGCATTGCCGCCGATGTGGTCGGCAGTGATGGCCGTCGTGCCATCGAGCACGCTGCCGCAGTAGGTCGCTGGAGCATCGTCTCGCTGCTCGACCCGAGCTATCCGCTGCCGGCAGCGGTCAGCGATGCGGCCGCCGGCAATGCCGAGGGTGGCGATGGTGATGCGATGCCGGTGCTCAACGATCGCGCGCCGCTGGCCTTGCTGCGCGAAGCGCTGGTATTCGGCAACGTCGATGGCATGGCGCCCTTGGCCAGGCTGTGTGCGGCCGATGAACTGGGCGGCCTGCTGCACGATCCGGAGCTGGCCTTGCAGCCGCGCGTGGTCGATTGGCTGTTGGCACACGATGCCGCGCCGGAGATGCTCGACGCCTGCGGCGATACACCGATGTTCGCGCTGCTGTCGCGCGGCGTCGATGCGATCCCGACCCTGCAGGTATTGCTGCAGCGTGGCGTGTCGCCGGCCGGCCGCGGTGGCTTGACCCGCTTCCTCGCCGCCTGCGCGCAGCACGACCACGGTGCGCGCAGCACCGAGCAATTCGCGTTGGAACTGCTGGAGCGTGGCGCCGATCCGTTCGCCGCTTCGCCGGCCGGTGATCCGGCGTTGTCGCTGGCGGTACGCCTGGGCTGGCTGAAGCTGCAGCAGTACCTGCTGCTCAATGGCGTCGACCGTGAGGCGCGTGACAGCCATGGCATGACCGCACTGCACCTGGCCACCGCCCTGGCACGCGAGTCCGCGCTCAAGCAGCTGGTGCTGCAGGGCGCTTCACCGGATGCGCGGGCCGCTGACGGGCAGACGCCGTTGGGTGTTGCGCTGTCCAGCGGTCGTCGCGACCTGGCTGACCTGCTGGACTGGCGCGGCTGGCAGCTGCCGCTGCGCGCGCTGCGCGATGCCGACGTCGCCTCGGCGGCGATGGCCGGCGATGCCGACGCGGTACGGCGCCTGCTCAATCTCGGTTTTGCCGTCGATGCCGTCGATGCACAGGGCTGCACCGGCCTGCTGCGTGCGGCCGGCGGCGGCCATGCGGCGGTGGTGGATCTGCTGCTGTCGCGCAGTGCCGACCCGCAGCACGCCGCTGCCAGCGGTGCCACGCCGTTGTCGGCGGCGGTGAGCATGCGCCAGACCACGATCGTGGCGGCACTGCTCAATGCCGGTGCCAAGCTTGAACACCGCCTGCCGGGTGGCGTCACCGTATTGATGCTGGCCGCTGCCCTGGGCTTGCCGGACATCGTCGCCCGCCTGCTCACTGCCGGTGCCGACGTGCACGCCGGTGACGACCAGCAGCTGGCACCGCTGCACTGCGCCGCGCTGTACGGCTTCACCTCGCGTGACCGCACCCGCCTGCTGGCCTTGCTGGATACCTTGCTGCTGGCCGGTGCCGAACCGGACCAGGCATCGGCCGGCACGGTGACGCCGTTGCTGTTGCTGCTCGGTGCACGTGCCGAACCGGGTACCGCCTGTGACGAGAGCGTGGTGCTGGCCGCGGTGGACCGCCTGCTCGACGAAGAGGTTTCGCTGGACGTGCGCGACCCGCGTGGCTTCGGCCCGCTGCACCTGGCGGCACTGCACGGCCTGCCACAACTGGTGCAACGCCTGCTGCGTGCCGGCGCTGATCCGGACATGCGCGATGCGATCAACCGTAGCCCGCGCGACATCGCCATCATGCGTGGCTTCATCGACGTTGCCGGCGAATTCGAGCCGGCGGTACCGGGCGTCTCGTCGATGGCCCGCTTCCTGCGCGATCACAACTGATTGCTGCAGCACTCATGACAAGGGCGCCGAACGGCGCCCTTGTTGCATCAGGACTGGCGGGAAGACTTACCTGCCTGC
Organism: Stenotrophomonas sp. STEN029; assembly: GCF_056760015.1. NCBI lineage: Bacteria > Pseudomonadati > Pseudomonadota > Gammaproteobacteria > Lysobacterales > Lysobacteraceae > Stenotrophomonas > Stenotrophomonas sp. STEN029. The sequence goes on from NZ_JBRREC010000011.1 coordinate 38,645, forward strand.
GCCCGGCGGTACCCAGATCGCAACGCCGGCAGCGCGCTTCTGCTGGGTGGGGATGCCGACGCTGAGGCCGCCAGCGGTGTGGCGGCCATAGCTGCCCGCGCCTACCGACATGCCGACCGGCGAACCACCGGAGCCCACGCCCATCAGGATCACGCCATTGGCGCCGAGTGCGGCAGCCTCCCGCTTGAGCCTGGCAATGGCGGCATCGGTCTGGCCCTGGGTGCCGAAGCCGACCGCGCTGGAGGATTCGAGCTGGGCGATCTCCACCGAACCGGCCGGCGGCGTGGAATAGATCTGCACGCTGGCCGGGTCTACTGGCGCACGGGCCTGTCCCAGCATGACCTTGGAGGTACTGGCGCAGCCGCCCACGGCCAAGGCAACGCCAAGCGAAAGTGCGATAGCGAGCGGAAGTTTCATGGTTTCACTCCCCGGTGATCGGTAATTGCGGATGATCCATGGCGCCGGCTGAATCTGTCGAGAACTTCCGGCCAGGGCGAGGGCCTTTTGCTCTGCACGTGTTCCCGGCTATCTTGCAGGCTGTGCCTGGTGGAGGAAAGTACATGGGGCTGATCAGCCTGATCTGGGGCATTGTTGCCTTGCTGTGGATGATTCTGGCGTTTATTCCGCTGCTGGGCTGGGGAAACTGGTTCCTGATCCCGTTTGCCGCCGTGGGCGCGATCATCGCCGCGATTGGACTGCTGTTCACCCATGCCAGCAAGCGCGGCCGGGCCAAGACCGGCCTGCTGCTCAATGCCATCGTCATCGTGGTCGGGGTGATCCGGCTGAGCATCGGTGGCGGCTTCATCTGAGTTCACGCCGGCTGCGGGGAAGCCCGGGGCGGCGGCTGACAGCCGGGGGGCGTAAAATGCGTCGGCTGGCCGGAAGCCTTCCGGCGCCGTAGGCCTGTTGCAGGCGTTTCCGCTTCCCGATGATCATCCGCCCCCGTCCCACTGGCTGGCAGCTGCTGTACATCCTGCGCGGCTCCATCGTGCCGGCCATCGCCCCCAAGGTGCTGGCGATCGGTGTGCTGGCGGTGCTGGTGGCGGGGTTCAGCCGGATCTGGCACCCGCTGGGTGGTAGTGGCTTGTCGGTGGTGCCGTTCACCTTGCTGGGGTTGGTGCTGTCGATCTTCCTGAGCTTCCGCAACAACGCCTGCCACGACCGCTGGTGGGAAGGGCGCAAGCTGTGGGGGCAACTGGTCATCGAGTCGCGCAGCTTCGCCCGTGAGGCGGCTGCCTTGCTGGCCGCCGAGCCGCAGCTACGCGAGCGCGGCACCCGCCTGGTGATCGGTTTTGCCCATGCGCTGGCGGCACGCCTGCGCGGCCGCGACCAGGCTGCTGTCGCTGCGCCCTGGCTGCAGGCCGACCAGCACGCCGTGCTGGCACGGCAGAACATCGCCGACGGCATGCTGACCCAACTGGCCAGCGAGCTGGCCGCGCCGCTGCGCGAAGGCCGCTTGCATCCCTATCTCTACGCCCAGTTCGAGGCGCGCCTGCATGCCATGGCCAGCGTGCAGGCCGGCTGTGAGCGCATCTCCGGCACACCGCTGCCGTTCGCCTATACCTTGCTGCTGCACCGCTGTGCATGGTTGTTCTGCGTGCTGCTGCCGTTTGGCCTGGCCGGTGCATTGGGTTGGGCCACGCCGGTGGTGTCGATGTTGTTGGCCTATGCCTTCTTCGGCCTGGACCAGCTCGGCGAGGAAATGGAAGACCCGTTCGGCACCGAAGCCAATGACCTGCCGCTGGACGCGATGGTGCGTACCATCGAAATCGATCTGCTCGACGTGTTGGGCCAACGCCCGCTGCCCGAGCCACTGCAGCCGCAGGGTTACCGGCTGCAGTAATTCCCGTTTTCAGTATCAAGGAGTACCGCGATGATGCACCCCCAGTACCGCCCGCGGCGCATGCGCCACGATGAGTTCTCGCGCCGTCTGATGCGCGAGAACACGCTGACCAGCAACGACCTGATCTGGCCGGTGTTCGTGCATGAGCTCGACGGCCGTGCGGCGGTGGCATCGATGCCGGGCGTGGACCGCATGTCCATCGACGAGCTGCTGCGCGAAGCCGAGCAGGCGCTGGAGTTGGGCGTGCCGGTGATCGACCTGTTCCCGGTGATCGACCCGTCGCGCAAGTCGCTGGACGCGGCCGAAGCCTGGAACCCGGACGGCCTGGCACAGCGTGCGGTACGCGCGCTGAAGCAGCGTTTCCCCGAATTGGGCGTGATGACAGATGTGGCGCTGGACCCGTACACCACGCACGGCCAGGACGGCATCATCGACGACAGCGGCTACGTGCTCAACGACATCACCGTCGAGGCGCTGGTCAAGCAGTCGCTGTCGCATGCCGAAGCCGGCGTGGACATCATTTCGCCCTCGGACATGATGGACGGCCGCATCGGCGCCATCCGCACCGCGCTGGACGATGCCCGACATATCAACGCACGCATCATGGCCTATTCGGCCAAGTACGCCTCGGCCTTCTACGGTCCGTTCCGCGACGCGGTGGGCAGCTCCGGCAGCCTCGGCAAGGCCGACAAGAAGACCTACCAGATGGACCCGGCCAACAGCGACGAGGCCATGCGCGAGATCGCGCTGGACCTGGACGAAGGCGCGGACATGGTGATGGTCAAGCCGGGGATGCCGTACCTGGACATCGTGCGCCGGGTGAAGACCGAGTTCGGCGTGCCGACCTTCGCGTATCACGTCAGTGGCGAGTACGCGATGTTGAAGGCGGCCGCAGCCAATGGCTGGCTGGATGAGCGCAAGTGCGTGATGGAGACGATGATCGGCTTCAAGCGCGCCGGTGCCGATGGTGTGTTGACCTATTACGCGCCGCAGATCGCGCGCTGGCTGAAGGAGGCTTGAGATGAATGTTCCCGGTCTTGAAGGTTACAACTGGGCGGTATGGCTGATCGGCGTGCTGCTGTTCGCGGTGGCGATCGGTGTGTTCATCGCCGCCATCGTCCGCGCCGGCAAGCGTCCGCCACAGCTGCACTCTGCCGCCGAGCGGCTGCAGCGTGAGGCGGCGCAGGGCGGCGATGTGGACGCCAGGTTGCGTGCGCTGGAACAGCGCAGGCAGGGTGGGCAGATTGGTGAGGCGGAGTACGAAGCGATGCGTGCTGCGGTGTTGGCTGACGCTAAAAGCTGAAGGCGGTAGAGCAGAAGCACCCCTCCCCAACCCTCCCCTTCGCTGCGCGAAAGGGAGGGGGCGGATTGCTTGGCTCCCTGCCTTTGGCCGTAAGGCCAAGGGGAGGGCTGGGGAGGGGTTGCTTCTGCTCCCTCCCTTTCGCGCAGCGAAGGGGAGGGCTGGGGAGGGGTGAAGCTCCTGCCTCACCGACAAGAATCATCCCCATCAACCAACGGCGCCTTCATCCGGTAAAGATCCATGCCGCCGGCCCGTGGTGAGCGCGCCTTGCCGCTGACCACCAGCTCTCCGGGCTTGTTGGCATCAATCACCGCGCCACGCGTGTCGCCATCAGCGCTGTTGAACGACAAGCCCAGCGGCGTCGCCTCACTCCATTGCCTCTGCCGGCACTGCGACAGCCACAGCTGGGCACCGCCCGCCGCATTGGCGCGGGCAAACACCACCGCGCGGCCGCCACCCAGCCAGCTCGCATCCAGTTCGTCGGCCGCGGTATTGATGCCGAGCAAGGCGGACGGTGCGACAAAACCATCGCCTGCAGCCGGCGCACGCCACAGATCCCAACCGCCGCTGCCACCGGAACGATTGCTGGAGAACAACAGCCGGCCGTCGTCGGCCAGTGCGGGTGAACGTTCGTCCTGCCTGCCGTTCACCGCCGGGCCCAGGTTCTGCGGCTGGCCGAGGCTGCCATCGGCGGCGACGGCCGCCCGGTACAGGTCGAAGCCGCCGTGGCCGCCTTTCCGGTTGGAGGCGAAGTACAGCCAGCGGCCATCGCCGCTGAGGAAGGGATCGACCTCATCAGCGGCACTGTTCAAGGCCAGTGGCTGCGGCTCCATCCAGCGCTTGTCCTGCAGCGTCGCCTGCCACAGGTCCCAGCCGCCGGCACCGCCCTCGCGGTTGCTGGCCCAGATGATGCGTTGCCCGTCCGCCGACAACGTGGCGCGGATTTCATCTGCACGGGTGGACACTACCCCCATGCCTTCGATGCCGAACTCGGAAAGCGCCGAGGCCATGGGGCTAAAGGGTAAACTCAGGGTCAGCGCGAGCAGCAAATGACGGGTCCGCATACGGGTCCAGCAAGCAAAGTCGCGTCCAGTCTAGGTCATGCAGAGGATCACAATGAGCGCTCCACGCTACGCAGTTTTCGGCCAGCCCATCGCCCATTCGCAGTCGCCGCGCATCCAGTCCGCGTTCGGCAAGGCACATGGCATCGCCGTGGATTACCGCGCCATCGAGGCCTCGCCCGAAGATTTCGTGGCGGCGCTGGAAGCCTTTGCCGCTGACGGCGGCGTCGGCGCCAACGTGACGCTGCCACACAAGGAAGCTGCGTTCGCGCTGTGTACCACCACTACCTCGCGCGCGCATCGCGCCGGTGCGGTCAACACGCTGCTGCGCAAGGGTGATCGCTGGCATGGCGACAATACCGACGGCATCGGCCTGGTGCGTGACCTCACTGGTCGCCACGGCCTGGACCTGCGCGGCCGTCGGGTGCTGCTGCTCGGTGCCGGTGGCGCCGCACGCGGTGTGGCACCGGCGCTGCTGGATGCCGGCATTCTCGAACTGATCGTGGTCAACCGTTCGCCCGAACGCGCCGACGCGCTGGTCGATGCGATGAGCGAACCCGGCCGCGCCATCTCCGCGTATTGGGATGACCTGCGCGAGCAGGGCGATTTCGAGCTGATCATCAATGCCACCTCGGCCGCACGCGGCGAGGGCAGCGGTTTCAACCTGCCGCTGTCGCTGGTCAACAGCATGACCACGGCGGTGGACCTGAACTACGGCGAGGCATCGATTCCGTTCCTGGCCTGGGCGCGCGCGGCGGGCTGCCGCAACAGCTTTGATGGCCTGGGCATGCTGGTCGAGCAGGCCGCGGAGAGTTTCCAGCAATGGCACGGCATGCGTCCGGAGACCGATGCGATCTACGCCGAACTGCGTGCCGGTGATGCGCTGCTAGTTACCGCGGACTGAGGCCGGACATGGAACCCACTGAATTGCTGACCACACTGCTGGTCTCCATCGGCTACCGTCTGCCGATCATGATTGCGCTTGGCGTCGCCGTGGTGATGCTGCTTGATACCCCGCGGGGCAAGGTGCGCAGCGTGGCATTGGGCGCACTGTCGCTGCTGCTGGCCGTCACCTTGATAGGCGGTGGGCTGACGGCAATCCCGCTGGTGCTTATCGCCACTGGCAATTATTCCGGCATGGGCGCGATGAATACGCTGCTCAGCATCGGCCATGTTGGCTTGGCGCTGCTGGAAGCGGTTGGCTACATCATGCTGGCCTGGGCGCTGGTGCAGGCCCTGCGACGGCCGCAAGCCCCCGGCAAAGCCTGAGCCCGCAACGCATTCGGTGAATGCGGGCGGGTATGGGAAAATATCCGCCTTGATTGAGCTGCGGGCAGGTTGGCGTGACGGAAAAAGTAGAAGCACCACGGGCGCTGACCGAGGACATCAAAACCGGCATCCGTGATGCTTACAGCAAGCTGCAGGCAAACACGCCGGGCTTCAGCACGCGCCGCTCGCAGAGCCAGATGATAGGCGTGGTGTCGCGCGCGCTGGGCACTGGTGGCGTCGGCGTGGTGGAAGCACCTACCGGCGTCGGCAAAAGCCTGGGCTACCTCACCGCCGGCGTACCCATCGCGCTGGCCAGCAAGAAGAAGCTGGTGATCAGCACTGGCACCGTGGCCTTGCAGTCGCAGCTGGTCGAGCGCGACATCCCCAACTTCCTCAAGTCCACCGGCCTGCAGGCCACCGTTGCCCTGGCCAAGGGCCGCACCCGTTACCTGTGCACCCGCAACGCCGCCGAAGCGCAGGGCGAGGGCGTGCAGGAAGGCATGTTCGGCGACGACGTGCAGCTCTACGACCGGCCACTGGCGCCGATCGAAATGGACGTTGCCGAAAAGCTGACCAAGGCCTTCATCGAGGGCCGCTGGAACGGCGATCTGGACAGCGCGCCGGAGAACGTCACGCCCACGCTGCGCATGCGCATCACCACGCCGGCCTCGGCCTGCGCCGGGCGCCGCTGCGCGTATTCGGCGCAATGCCCGGTTCTGCGTGCACGTACCGAAGTACGCGACGCACAGATCATCGTCACCAACCACGCGCTGCTGTTGTCGGCGCTGTCGCTGGGCGACAGTGACAGCGGCCAGCCCCTGATCGCGCCGCCCGGCGACATGCTGCTGGTGCTGGACGAAGGCCACCACATCGGCAACGTCGCCATCGACCAGGGCGCGGCCAATCTGCCGCTGGACGACATGGCCAAGCGTACCGGCCGCCTGCAGATCCTGATTGCCGGTGCCTACCGTGCGGTGGACAAGGACAAGATCGGCAACCTGCTGCCGAACGAGGCCATCGATGTGGCATCGCGGGTGAGCAAGCTGCTCAAGGCATTCCGCGACGAGATCGGCAATGTCTGGATTCCGCAGCCCGATGACCGCGAGCCGATGTGGCGCGCTGCCAATGGCCGCCTGCCCGAATCCTGGCGCCAGCCGATCGAAGTGCTGGCCGATGAAACCCGCACGCTGCTCAACTGGGCAACGGCGGCGGCCTCGGCGGTGGCCAAGGGCAAGCAGGATGATCCCGCGGTCGAACGCCTGCAGCGCAACCTGGGCATGGCCCAGGAAATGGTCGAGCAGCAGTACAACCTGTGGGCTGGCTGGCGCCGCGAGGACAAGGAAGGCCAGCCGCCGATCGCGCGCTGGGTGACGATGTCACGCGATGGCGATTACATCCTGCACTGCTCGCCGGTATCGGCGGCGATGGTGCTGCGCAAGCTGCTGTGGGATGAAGTGGACTCGGTGGTGATGACTTCGGCGACGCTGACCGGTGGCGGTGACTTCCAGTCGCTGGCGATCGACAACGGCATCCCCGAGGAAGCGGAGATGGTGTCGCTGGCGTCACCGTTCGACCTGCCGAACCAGGCTGAACTGATCGTGCCGCAGTTCCCGGTGACGCCGGATGACCGCGAGCGCCATCCCAAGGAAGTGGCCAAGTACCTGGTCAACGAGCTGGATTGGGACAAGGGCAGCATGGTCCTGTTCACCTCGCGCTGGAAGATGGAAAAGGTGGCCGAGCTGATGCCGGCGACGCTGCGCAAGAAGGTGCTGGTGCAGGGCGACGGCGCCAAGCAGAAGATGATCGACGAGCACATCAAGCGCACCTCGGCGGGTGAAGGCTCGGTGTTGTTCGGCTTGAATTCGTTCGGTGAAGGCCTGGACCTGCCGGGCGAGGCCTGCACCACGGTGGTGATCACCCAGGTGCCGTTCGCGGTGCCGACCGACCCGCAGACCTCGACGCTGAGCGAATGGTTCGAGAGCCGTGGTTTGAACTCGTTCAACCTGATCGCGATCCCGCATGCGTTGCGCACCTTGACCCAGTTTTCCGGGCGCCTGATTCGCACCTCCACCGATACCGGGCGGGTGATCATCCTGGATTCGCGCCTGCTGACGCGCAGGTATGGCAAGCGCATCATTGATTCCCTGCCACCGTTCAAACGGGTTATCGGTTGAGGTTGGGGAGAGGGGGAGCCGTTCGCTGGAACATCCCTGCTCCAACCCGTAAAGTGCGCCACCTTCCATCACTCCAGACAACCATGGCCACCCCTCCCGCAAGCTTCCCCTGGGCACCGCAACTGCAGCGACTGCAGCAGCGCGATGGCGCACTGGCGTTGTTGGGTACGCAGGCAATCTTCGCTGCCGAAGGCAAAGCGCTGACTGCGGCGGGTTTGGCGCTGGAGCAGCTGTTGCTGGCGGGTGAAGGCCAGCTCAAGGCAGACAATGACGTGAGTCTGGTCGCCGATGAGCTGCGCCGTTACCAGAAGTTCGCGCCGCCGGGTCGTCCGTCGGTGCAGATCGTGCAGCTGCGCCGGCAGCAGTCGACGGTGCAGCAGGCGCAGCGGATCGCGCGGCAGACGTTCATTCGCAATGCTGATGGCTTTGCGCGGGCAATTGCTTTGGACGTGCCGCAAAAGCTGGGTGTGGTTGAAACGGTGATGCGCTGGCTACGTGCAAACCTCGCGTAAGGCAGCTCTTCAGCTCCCTCCCTTGCGCAAAGCGCAGGGGAGGGTTGGGGAGGGGTAGCCTTTGCAGTTGCAGTTGCAGTTGCCCTTGCCTTTGCTTTAGCTCCGGACCTTGATCTACCGGGCCCCTTCCACAGCGACGGAGCCAGTGGGAAGAACCCGAAGGGCGACGTGCATGGATGCACGTCGTTTTTCGTCACGACAGGGATGTCGTGTCGAAAAATCCCGCTGGCGGAGTGGACCCGCGTCGCGCAGCGGCGTGGGCGCGGAGGCAGGGTGTGCTTTCTTTGGGCCACGTTTCTTTGCACAAGCAAAGAAAGGTGCGCTCGCGCGCCGTAGGCGGGCGAAAGCTCTGCACTTGTATTTGCTTTGGTTTTGCAGACAGTAACAGCAATAACGGAAGCCAAGGCTTTCTCTCCCCTTCGGGGAGCGAGTTACTTTTCTTTGCTTGTGCAAAGAAAAGATAACCAAAAGAAAGCACACCCTGCCTACGCGCCTTCCGCGCTGCGCGCTCCAGGTCCACTCCGCTGCCGGGATTTTTCGACGATACATCCATGTATCGTCGAAAAACGACGTGCGTCCTGCACGTCGCCCCATGCGGGGTCTTGTCCGTCAGCTCCGTCGCTGCGGAAGGGGACCCGGTAGAGCAAAGTCAAAATCCACTGCAACTGCAACTGCAACTGCAACTGCAACTGCAAAGGCTACCCCTCCCCAGCCCTCCCCTTGCCTGCGGCAAAGGGAGGGGGCTAGAGCAACAGCAACAGCTGCTACTACTACTGGTTTAGTGCCACAGGCCGAGGATCAGGCCGAACAGCAGGAACTGCGCGGTGTGGTAACCGCCGTCGATTGCCCACAGTTTTCCGCTGCGCTGGGCGAACTGGTAGTTGATGCCGAAGCTGGCCGCGACGATTCCGAAACCGGCAACCAGGCCGCATAGCAAGGCCTTGCGCAGCTCCGGTTGCGGGCCGACAAACCAGGCAAAAGCAAACGCAGCCACCAGCGAAAACACAAAGGCCACACCGAAGACCTTGCCCGGATGCCCCTGCGGTACTTCGCCGCCATTCTCGCGGTTCCAGGCACGGCCGAACAGGACGGGTGAGTACCACAAGCCGCCCAGCAGGAAGCTCGATACAGCGGCCAACACCACGGCATAGACGTTCATGCATTTCCCCTGGGCAGTGAGCGATGCCGCATCCTAGCGCTGTCGCGTGCGCTTGCGTAGCCGCCACGACAAAGAAGGCCGGCGGGTTTCCCCGCCGGCCTCCTACCTCGCACACTTGCTATGACGCGACTCAGGCTTCCAATGCCGCGGCCGGGCCAAAGAACTCGTAACGGCTCTGCGCTTCCGGCACGCCGACATCACGCAGCAGCTTCTTCACCTGCGCCATGAACGGCTTCGGGCCGAGGAAGTAGGCGTCCATGTTGCGCTCAGCCGGCAACCACTGCTCCAGCAGCTCGCGGCTGAGGAAGCCTTCGGCGTCGGCGGCATCGCCCGGCAGCGCCTCGCTGTAGCAGGTGTAGCTGTGCAGTTGGGGGTGCTGCTTCTGCTTGTCAGCGATGAACTCACGGAAGGCATGCACCTGGCCGTTGCGTGCGCAATGGATGAAATGCACCTGACGGCCGCTGGCAAGCGCCTGCTCCAGCATCGGCAGGGTCGGGGTGATGCCGACGCCACCGCTGATGAAGGCGACCGGGCGCTCGCTGGCAACCAGGGTGAAATCACCGGCCGGGGCGAACAGCTCCAGCGTGTCGCCTACCTGCACCTTGTCGTGCAGATGGTTGGATACCTTGCCGTTGCCATCGCGCTTGACGCTGATGCGATAACCGACGCCATTGGCTGCGCGCGACAGGGAATAGTTGCGACGGGTTTCCTCGCCGTCGAGTTCCAGCTTCATGCCGATGTACTGGCCGGGCTTGAAGTCCACCACTGCGCCGCCATCGACCGGCACCAGATGGAAGGAGGTGATCTCCGCACTTTCGGGCACTTTCTCGGCAACGCGGAACGTACGCGCGCCGCGCCAGCCGCCCGGGGCCTTTTCATTTGCCGCGTAGACTTCTTCCTCGGCGCCGATCAGCAGGTCGGCCAGCATCTGGTAGGCCGCGCCCCAGGCGTCGATGATCTCGTCGGTGGCAATATCCGGGCCCAGCACTTCGCGGATCGAGGCCAGCAGGTGGTGGCCGACGATGGGGTAATGCTCCGGCAGGATCTGCAGGGCAACGTGCTTGTTGACGATCTGTCCCACCAGCGGACCCAGCGCTTCCAGGCGGTCGATGTGCTTGGCATACATCAGCACCGAGTTGGCCAGCGCCCGCGGTTGGTCGCCACTGCTCTGGTGCGAGGGGTTGAACAGCGGGCGCGCGACATCGCTCTGGCTCAGCATCCGCCCATAGAAATGCTTGGTCAGCGCTTCGCCGCCAGTTTCCAGCAGGGGGACGGTGGCTTTGATCAGGTCGCGTTGGGTGGGGCTGAGCATGGTGCGAACTATCCGGCTTCGGGGGTAGTTCCATGTTCCGCGCAGCGGGCCTGCTTTCTCGATGACTAATATCAAGAACCCGCACGATTGTGGTGCAGGGCCATGCACGGCGAGGGGCTTCACCGGTGCAACGAAATGTAGTGCCGAGCCATGCTCGGCAAAGGGGCGTTCCCGGCGGGTGTGGGGGCGGCGTGAGCCGCGAAGCTACAGCTGCATCGGGCAGCGAAAAGCCAACCCCTCCCCAACCCTCCCCCTTGGCTTTGCCAAAAGGAGGGGGCAACAGCGTAGTGGCGCGCCCAGCAGGGCGAGGGGCCGTGGGGGGTAAGCGGAGGCGCGGCGGGGGCCGCCCCGCCCCCCCAGCAACCGGCCGCGGAAACACCCCCCCCCCCCCCCCCCCCCCGCCCCCCCCCCCCCCCCCCCCCCCCCCCCCCCCCCCCCCCCCCCCCCCCCCCCCCCCCCCCCCCCCCCCCCCCCCCCCCCACTACAGGGTAAAACCCCAGCCGAGCATGGCTCGGCGTTACCTCGGCCTGCTCAGTCCGCTTCGGGGCGATTCAGGGCCGCGGTCAATGCAGCGGCGTCTTCGCGGCTGAGGAACAGGTACTCCAGCTCGGCGCTGCCGAACTTGTCCTCCAGTTCCTGCTTGCGCACCGGGTGGTTGCCAAAGCGGTAATGGGTGCTGCCGTCGTCGATGTTCTCGATGGCATATACGCCGAACGACGGCGGATTTGTCAGGGTGCCTTCCAGCCTGACGGATTCAGGGTCGATGGAGCGCTGGATGAGGTCTTCTAGGTCGATCATGGCGTAGCAACAGGACTGATGGGGGGATGTTTGCGGCAAGTGGAATCGCTGGCGCGGTCCACGTCAATGCTTCTCATGTTTCCAACCGCGGTGCTTGCCATCGGATAACCACTCGATGGCCTGGGCGATCCGCTGCTGGCGGGTACTGTCGCGTTTGGCTTCACCTATCCATTCCAGATAGTCGCGTTGGTAGCCGGGGCTGAAACCGTCAAAGTGCGCCTTGGCGACGGCTGCACCAGCCAGCGCCTCGGCGAAGGCCGGGGGCATCGGCAAGGGCGCGCGCGGGGCCGCTTTGGGGCGGGTTACGCCTGCATCGATACGTTGCATGGCGGCCCGTAGCTGGCTTGTGAATTCGCGTTTGCCGGGCAGGTCGCCAAGCCACTGCAGGCGGCCGTATTGGCCCATGGCCGAGTCATCGCCGCTGCCGGCCTCGCGTTGCCAGAAGCCCAGCGTGGCGTGCGCCTTGAACGCGGCCATGCCACACAGCAGCTTGCCCTTGTACAGGAACGCCGGCATACCCCACTTGATGGCTTCCTCAGCCGTGGTGCAGCCGCTGTGCACACGCAGGCGGATCTCGTGCAGGATCGGCTGCGCGAAAGCGGCGGCATTGGCAATGTAGTCGTCTACGCGGGGGTCTGGAGTGGGCATGACTGGCCTCGGATGGGCGCAGCCTGCCGTTAGTTTCGCGTTAAAACAAGCCCGCCATGGTCGTAGGCGGGCGAACAGCCTGTTCTGGCATGGTCAGCCGCGCTGCGACTTCCTTGCCAGGCCGCTGCACAGCGCGATGAAAGCGGTGAAGGCGGCCATCGACAGGAACTGCAGGCGGGTTTCCGGGGTGGCCAGCAACAGCGCGAAAATCAGCGCCAGGATCGCCAGTGCCAGCACCGTCAGGTAGGGGAAACCGGCCATGCGGAACGGCAGTGGCGTACCCAGGCGGTCGGCCCGACGGCGCAGGATCAGCTGCGATACCAGGGTGATGGTCCACACCAGCAGGCAGGTGGAGCCGACCACGTTGAGCAGCACCGGCAACACCTTGTTCGGGTAGATCAGCTCCAGCACGGTGGCGACGAAGCCGAACAGCACGCTGGCCAGGACGGCCACTACCGGCACCTGGCGGGTATTGGTCAGGCCCAGCCAGCGCGGCGCTTCGGCCCGTTCGGCCAGCGAATAGATCATCCGCGAGGCGCCGTACAGATTGGCGTTCAGCGCAGAGAGCAGGGCGATCACCGCGATCAGGGTGATCGCCGTGGCGGCCCCGGGGATGTTGGCGACCTGCAGTACCGCGGCAAACGGCGATTTCAGGGTCTCGCTGTTCCACGGCACCACCGCGATGATCACGCCGATCGAACCGATGTAGAACACCAGGATGCGCCAGGCCACGGTACGGATGGCGCGGGCCAGGCTGCGCTCGGGGTCCTGGGTTTCAGCCGCGGCCACGGCCACGATCTCGGTGCCGCCGAAGGCGAAGATCACCACCAGCAGGGCCGCGCCGATGCCGGCCAGGCCCTTGGGCATGAAGCCGCCATGGCCGGTGATGTTGGCCAGGCCGGGTGAGGGCACGTTCGGCAGCAGGCCCAGCAGCAGGGCAATGCCGACCAGGATGAAGGCGATGATGGCGCCGACCTTGAGGATGGCGAACCAGAACTCGAATTCGCCGAAATTGCGCACGCCCAGCAGGTTGATGGCAGTGAATACCAGCATGAAGGCCAACGAGGTCATCGGTACCGACAACTGTGGCCAGACCGTATTGAGCAGGCCGGCCGCGCCGACCGATTCGGCCGCGATCACCACCACCAGCTGCGCCCACCACAGCCAGCCCACGGTGGCCCCTGCGGTGGCGCCCAGGGCATCGGCCGCGTACACCGAGAACGCGCCACTGGCCGGCCGCGCGGCCGCCATCTCGCCCATGGCGTGCATCATGATGATGACCAGGGTGCCGGCCACCAGGTAGGAGATCAGCACGGCCGGCCCGGCGGCCTGGATGCCCACGCCCGAGCCCAGGAACAGGCCGGCGCCGATGGCACTGCCCAGCCCCATCATGATCAGCTGGCGCGGCTTGAGCGCGCGTTCCAGCTTGTGTGAGGGGGCGCTGGCCGGGGCGGAAGAAGTGCTGGGCATCGGCGGGTTCTAGGACAAGAAGAGGGCGACACGATACCGCGTCCGCCCGCCGCAGTGGCTGTGCCGTTGGTGGGGATTGGCATGCTGCCGGTACGATGCAGGTCCCGGCGCGCATGTGCGCCTGCAGCAACGGGTGCGCGGATGCGTGGTCTGGATTTCAGTTCCTGGCAGGGCCTGCTGTCGACGCTGGTGGGCCTGGCGATCATCACCCTGATCGGCGTGGGCATCCGCCTGCTGGTGATGCAGGCGGTGCAGCAGAAACGTGAGGCGGCCAACCGGCAGATCAACGAGCGGCTGAAGACCCTGATTGCCGCCTACAAAACCTTGGGTGGTTCCTTTACAGGCGATCTCAGCGTTGACCCCAGCCACCTGCGCGATCTACGCCGACGTGCGGCCGAACTGGCGCAGGGACAGACCGCTACGACCGCCGATGGTGCCCTGCTGTTGCCGAGCGCGGATCCGGGCGAGGCGGGTGACCGGGCGCGTCGTATCCGCGACGCGGTGGAGGCGGCGCTGTCGGATGTGATCCTGCTGGGCACCGAGGAGCAGGTGCGGCTGGCCGCGCGCGCTGCCACCGATATGGTCGAGGGCCGGCCGATCCATACCGCCGAGCTGGTGGTGTCACTGCGCGACTTCGTCCGCAGCGTGCTGGACCTGGAAGTGATACCGGCTGCCGTCGCCATTCCCCGCCAAGGGCCGTTGCGTCCGGCGGGCAGCGGTGGCGGCAACAAGGACGGCGCGGGTGGTGGCAAAGGCGGTGCCGGTGGTGGCGGCATGGGCGGCATGGGCGCCGGCATGGGCATGGGCGCCGGGTTGGGTTACGGCGCAGGGCGCGGCGGTGAGGATGACCCGGAGCGCGGCGCCTGAGGCCTTACAGCAGGCCGGGAATCAAGCGTCTGGTGCGTGCAGTATAGGCACTGTAGGCGGGCCCGAAGTGGGCCGCGAGGAAGCGCTCCGCCTGCCGCAGCTTGACCCAGAACGAGGCGAACACGATTGCCACGGCGATCACCCCGCGCCAATCGCCAACCACCAATGCGGTGCCGCTGAACATCAGCAGGAAGCCGCTGTAGATGGGGTTGCGCACATGCGCATACGGACCGCTGCTGATCAGCTCGTGTGCCTGTTTGATCTGCACGTTGCCGCTCCAGTTGCGGCCCAGCTGCCAGCGCGACCACAACGCGAGTGCTGCACCGGCCGCACACAGCAGCAGACCCAACGTGTAGGCCGGCAATGAATGCGGAACGAACTGCTCACGCAGCCAACCGTGGCCGAACCAATGGCCCGGGCCCAGCAGCAGTACCGCGATGATCAACGGCAGCCAGTACGCCAGGAACTGCCTGGCACGCGATTCGCTGCGGGTCACCGGCTTGGCGCGCAGTGCGGTGATGGCCCAATAGCCAAGCACCACCGCCCAGCACAGCAGCAGGCCGAGATGGAAGACGGTTGGCATTGACGAGTCCGTTGTCGCAGGACGGACACCCAGCTTGCCCCGAGCAGCGTCACCTGCTTGTGAGTTGGAGTAGCTGTGGGCAGAACCGCGCTGCGCTTTGAAGCTGTCTTGGTTTGATCGGTTGGAATCAGCGGTGGCGCCGGATGAAGCAACGGCGCCTTGCGGCGCCGTTGTCGGTTCAACTTACTTCCAGCGCGACTTGCCGCGGATGTAGCGCGCCGCGTCTTCCAGCGAAGTGGGCAGGTACTGCGACCACAGGTTGGGCGGATAGGCATTCTGGTAGGTGTCGTAGACGTCGCGGAACAGATCCATGTGCACGACAGGTTGGCGCTTGCGCGCGCGCAGCTCGGCGATCGGCACGCGGCCCAGCACCAGCGTCTCCTCCTTGCTCTGTGCCTCGGCGACGATCTTGCCGCTGGGGTCATACAGGGCGGTGCCGCCTGAACCCGGATCATCGAAGTACGGGCCGTTGTCCGGCGAGATCGAGTTGTTGACGATGGACGAGTAGACGCCGTTGTACATCGCGCAGGCGGCGATATCCATGTCCGAGAAACCACCCGAGGCAGTACGCAGGAACACCTCGGCACCCTTGAACGCCATCGCCCGGAACAGCTCCGGCTCGCGCTGGGTGGAGCTGGTGCAGATATTGCCCAGCGGCGTGCGCGTCACCGGCACCACCGCATCACGGCCGTACATTTCCACGTAGCGATCGAGCACGTCATAGGTGGTGGTGGTGAACAGCTCGAAGTCCGGGAACGCGCCCTTGAGGTTACGCGCCTTCCAGTGCTTGTCCACGATCTCGCCCTTGTCGTTCATGATCGTGGTGATCGACAAGACGTGGCCCGGCCAGTCCGGATCGGTGGCGTAGGCGCCGAACACGATCCAGGTGCCGTACTGGCGTGCCTTGGCGGCGATGGCTTCGGTTTCCGCACCGGGAATGGTGATGGCGAACTTGAGGATTTCATCGCGGGTCCACTTGCGCCAGCCGCTGAGCGGGAACTCGTGGAACTGCAGCAGATCGGGCTTGGCGTGGTAATGCGCCTTGTCGATGAGCTCGAGCATATGGGCCAGATTACGCTTGCTGCCCGCCTTCCATTCCCTGGCATCGAAGCTGTGCACGCGCGATTGCACCAGGCCCAGGGTCCATGCCGGCTTGGCCAGTTCAACCGTGGCGTAGGTGCCGTCGGTGCGCTCGTTGAGCGCATCCGGCCCCTTGCCCATGGCTGCCTGTGCGGGCGCCGAGCTGCCAAGCAGGGCGGGGCCGACGGCGCCGAGTGCTGCCAGGCCGGCGGCGCTGCCGAGGAAATGTCTGCGGGTGTTGCTCATTGCTTGCCTCGATGGATGTACGGCGTGGATCATCTTGGTTGCAGTTGCAGTTGCAGTTGCAGTTGCAGTTGCAGTTGCAGTTGCAGTTGCTGTTGCAGTTGCTGTTGCTTGTGCTTGTGCTTGTGCTTGTGCTGTTGCAGTTGCAGTTGCAGTTGCTGTTGCTTGTGCTGTTGCTTCTCCCGCTTGCGGGAGAAGGTGCCCCGAAGGGGCGGATGAGGGGAGCTTTAAAAGCTTCAAGAGCTTTTAAAGCGTAGGGTCTGCTAGCCAGGAGCTTCCCCTCACCCCAACCCCCGCTCCGCGCCCCGGCCCTTGCGCTGGCGCAAGGGCGTTCGATGGGCAGCGAACCGGTGGTTCGCAAGCTGCCCTTCTCACCCCGCGCGCGGGAGTGGGGCTTAAGCGGAAGATCAAATCGCGTCGCCGTAAAAGCTCTCGCCTTTGATCTTCTGCCACTCGCGGCTCACAAACGTCTCGTCAATCTGTGTGCGCTGCACCAGCACCCCACGCTTGTACCAATGCCAGATGCGGTTGCGCAGCTGGCCGTCGTCAGAGAGCTGGATCATTTCGTACAGCTCCAGGCCGTCCTCACCCTTGCGCTGCCAATACAGCATCAAGGTGCGGTGATGGTCGTCCTCCGGGATTTCGGTGCACCAACCGTAAATCAATTCATTGTCGAAAATGATGCGGCCGAACAGGTAGGACGTCGGGAAGTCACGTACTTCGGTCTTGCCGTCTTCCCAGCTGTAATGGTTGGTCTGGTGGTATGGCGCTTTTTCGTCGCCAGTAATGCGGCAGATCAGGCGCGATTTGTGCTCGTCAATTTTGTCGCCATTGGCATCGTAGTAACGGTACACGCCATCCCAGACGCCCTCATGGCGGGCGAGGGCGGGCATGTGCTTGGCCAGATCGGTCATGTGCTTTCCTTGGTTGTGGTCTTTGATGGGCGACGCCGTTGCGTCTTACTGGTCGCGAAGTTCATCCATGACTTCTTCCATCGGCACGTCCATAGCACCGCCTTCCACCGCCTCGGTTTCCTGCTGCACGATGCGCAGCACCCGGGCGATGTATTCCTTCATCCACAGCGTGCGCTGTGCCTCTGCCTCACGGTCCGGGCGGAACTGGTCCAGTTCCTCGCGGCTGAGCAGGCCCTTGTGTTCGATCAGGCGCTCGAGCGCGTCCAGGCGTTGATGGGTAACCGCGTTCTCCATGGCGATGGCCATGGCGATGGACAGCACCCGCTCCACGTCCGGGTCCTTGAAGAAATAGGGACGCTTGCCACGGGCGCGGCTGCCGGCCAGGGCGATCGGATCGATGCTCATGCTTTCCAGGCTCCAAACATGGTCCACAGCGCGGCACGGCCGTGGTCTTCGCCGCTCTCGCTGGCGACCGGGAAGATGTCCCTGTCCACCACGCCGCGGACCTTGGTTTCGAAATAGCGCTCGGCATCGAAGCCGGCCGCGGCCATCATCTGGCGCAGGTCGTACTCGTGCATCACGCTCCAGAACGGCTCGTTGTTGTTGTACGCATCCCAGTCGCGGATGAACTGCTCGTAGGGGTCCATGCCGTGGTATTGCGGCTGCTCCAGATGCGCGGTCAGGCCGCCACTGGCCAGCAGGCGCTGGATCTCGCGCAGTTTGCGTGGCATCGCCGTGGCCGAGCTCTCGTGCCAGAACATGGCGGTGGTGATCAGGTCGAACGAACCATCCGCATAGTCCAGCGCTTCACCATTGGCCTGGCGGAACGTGATGTTGCTGATGCCGAGCGCACGGGCGCGGGCATGCGCATAGCGCAGCATCGGCGCGGCCACGTCGACGGCGATCACTTCGGCATCGGGGAAGGCCTGCGCCAGCGGCACGATGTTGTGGCCGACGGTGCAGCCGATGTCGAGGATGCGGCGCGGCTTGAAACCGGGGTGTTCTTCCTGCAACCACTGCGCCAGGGCCTGGCCGCCGCCGTCGTTGTAACGGCCAAGCATGCCGCCGGTGGTGGCGAAGATGCCGCAGTCGTAGTTGGCGGCGGCGGAGACGTCATCGGCCAGCAGCTCGGTGTGGTAGCCGCCGGGCATGCAGTGGATGTCGACCGCGCTGGAATAGCGCGGCACCTGCACCGAAGGATCAAGTTGCAGGCCGTCGTCGCTGGCGTTCAGTGCGCGCGTCTTCTCGATCAGCGCATCCACCTGTTTGAGCACCAGGCCGCGACCGGCCTGCTGGCGCATTTCCATGCTGCTGCGACGCAGGGCACTCCAGGTCTGGTAGATCGCATCGCCGGCCATCGCCTTGCGGACTTCGTGGCGGGTTTGCGGGGCGCGGCCTTTCTCCTTCTCGAACGCTGGTTTTACCCGACCTTCGTAGGCGGCTTTGACCTTGGGGCTGAGCTGGGTGGCCAGGTAGCCATTGAGGTTGGCCAGGAAGTCGAAGCGGGCGGTGTCATCCAGCGCGCTGTCAGGGAAGACCGCATGGCGGCCCACGTGCTGCCAACTGGGGGGCAGGGCTTGCTGACTCATGACGACTCCTCGGGAGGCTTCAAGTTCTAAAGTTATATCTATATGTCATGTAGGTCTGGTTGGGGTCAAGCACCGGGGTAATACCTGTGCGCTTGCCCCGTGTATCAGCCGCAACCCCTGTCGGGACGGCCTTCCCGTGGACCGAGCAAACGACCCAGGTCCCGAATTTCTCAAATGTCCGGACAAAAATCCAGTGCCCATTTTCACGGCCCGGACGGGGGCTTTTCTGTTGCAAGGCAACATCCTGCGCAGTCCTGGCCATGCCCACTGCAGCGGTGTTTTCGCGCCCTCCAGCAGGGCTGCGGGGTTGGCGACAAAGGTCTTATAAATGATTGGACAAACATGTACTAATGATATAGCTATATGTCATCTTTGATGGGCCCACTGGCCTGTCTTCCGTGGTCCGGAGCAGGCCAAGGCACTGGCTTCATCGCTCCATTTCAGTCGGGGGTTGGACGTGATTCGAATGTCATCGGTTTTGCTGGCTGTCGCAATCGCACTTTCGCCACAGGCAAAAGCGCTGGATCTGCAGTCCGAACAGGGCAGCGTCGAGGCAATGGTCAAGCTGCGTTGCTCGTTGGACCCCAAGCAGGAAGAGATCCTGTGGTGGGCCGGCACCTTGTTCGCGCAGGAGCCGGGCAAGAAAGCCGCGCCGCTGATGGGCTTCGAGGGCTACAACATCTGCCGTGCCGAGAAGCAGGCCGATGGTGTGTGGCGCCTGTACACGCGTGAGCTCACGTTCTACCGCGACCTGAAGACCGGCAGGATCATCGACAGCTGGGACAACCCGCTGTCCGGCGAACGCAACGAGGTCGTGCAGGTCGCCAACGATCCGGTCAACACCGTGCTCAATGCGCCAGGCCGGCCGATGCACCTGCCATGGGTGGAAGCCGCCGACCAGGTGATGCTGGCCCTCAACATTCCGTTGGCCTATCCCAATCCGCTGCAGCCGGCCGAATTCCCCGCCGAGTCCAGTGGCCCGACCTACATGGGCTCGGAGCACTTCATGTTCTTCGCGCCACGCGCAGACCTGGAAAACCCGGCGCTGAAGAGCGTGCCGGTCACCTATGGCTGGACCCGCATCGGGCCGTGGCTGCCATGGATGAAGCTGGGCATGCGCCCGGGCAGCCTGTTGTACATCGCGCAGGGCAACAAGCGCGCATCGGTCAGTGAGCTGCCGGCCGATATCCAGGAACTCGTGCGTAGCCGTTACCCGGAATACGCACGCGCGCCCGAAACCTGGGTGCAGCCCAACGTCACCAGCTGGAGCGCCTACAAACAGCTCAAGCAGGGCGCGGCGGCGAAACAGCAGGACTGAAGTACGGAAACACCGGACGGAACCCTCCCCCAAGACGGCGCATCCATCCTCCCAATCCATACCGAACACACCTTGCAGTCGGGAATTCCATGAAAACCATCAAGCCAGACCTGCTGTGCTCCTCGATCGCGCTCGCGCTGCTGCTGTGCGCGGGCAGCGCCACCGCTGCCGACAGCGATCAAGTGCCCGCGCCGCCGGCAGCCAATAGTGACGCCGTGCAGAGCCTTGACCAGATCACCGTGACCGCGCGTGGCGTGTCCGAGCCGCTGCAACAGATGCCGCTGCCGATCACCGCCATGTCCGAGCAGACCATCGAGAAGAAGGGCCTGACCGATGTGCGCGACATCGCCAACCTGTCGCCGAGCTTCTCGTTCAAGTCCGGCTATGGCCGCGGCTTCGACCGCCCGGTGATCCGTGGCATGTCTAATATCCAGGGCGAGGCCAATGCCTCGTTCTTCATCGACGGCATCTACGTTGAAGGTGACATCTCAAGCTATGGGCTGGAGAACATCCAGCGTGTGGAAGTGATCCGTGGTCCGCAGTCGGCGGCCTTCGGTCGTCGCACCTTCTCCGGAGCGGTCAACTTCATCACCAAGCGGCCGGGCAGTGCGCCAGGTGGCAAGCTCACCCTGGGCGCGGGCAACTACGGCCAGGAAAAGATGGGCCTGTTCTACTCGGGCGGGAATGAAGACGGCTCGTTCGGCTACGACCTGAGCTTGAACAAGCGTGGCAACGATGGCGTGTTCTACAACCAGGCATCGGGCAGGAAAGACCTCAACGGCACCGAGACCATCAGTGGCATGGCCGCCATCGCCTGGTCACCGACCGATTCACTGGACATCACCGCAAGGGTGATGAAGCAGAAGAGCCGCGACCAGCACTTCGCCGCCGCGCGCCTGGGCAGCGACAACCTCAACTGCTACCTGCCCGAGTACACCGGTGGCCTGTACTTCGGCCTGTATCCGATCCTTGAATCGCGCCGTCGCGGCTACTACTGCGGTGAGCTGAAGGAACCGTCGGACTACGCGCTGAACACCAGGGAGTTCGAGACCGCAGGTTATTTCTCCGGCCGCAAGACCGACCTGCTGCGCACCAGCGTGGTGGTGGACTATCTGTTCGCCAATGGCTGGAACCTGACCTCGACCTCGGCTTACAACAACAGCGAAACCTACGCCGCCAGCGATCAGGATTACAGTGCCATCCGTGGCTACGGCGGCGCGTTCGAAAGCTTCGCCAACAGCGGGGTGAAGAACTGGTCGCAGGACATCCGCCTGACCACCGACCAGAGCCTGGCGGTGTCGGGCATGCTCGGCGCGTACTACTACGAGCAGAACGCGCAGCCGGGCTGGGGTGGCGACCTGACCGGTTACACCATCGGTGGCAGCAAGGTGGTCACGCCGATCCCGACCAATCCGGACGACCAGACCGTCAACAAGGCGTTGTACGGCCTGATCAACTGGCGCATCAACGAGCAGTGGACCACCTCGCTGGAAGGCCGCTATGCGCGCGATGAAATCAGCAAGGGCGGCACCGATGTGCGCGTGCTCGGCGCAAACACCTATCGGCAGTCGTATGCGCTGGACAAGACCTTCAGCAGCTTCACCCCGCGTTGGACGCTGAGCTACCAGGCGCGTGAGAACGTGAACCTGTACGGGCTGGTGTCCAAGGGCAACAAGCCGGGCGGGTTCAATACCGACGTCTACCGCGCCGACTTCCAGGAGGCCGACCGCGACGCGCTGATCGCGCGTGGTTTGAACACCTACAAGGAAGAAGAAGCCTGGAACTACGAACTGGGCATGAAGAGCGATTGGCTGGATGGCACCCTGCGCATCAATGCCAACCTCTACCAGATTGACTGGACCAACCAGCAGCTGACCGAAACCGGTCCGGTGACCCGCAAGAACGGCTCGCTGTTCTCCACGAGCTACACCACCAATGTCGGCGAGTCGCGCATCCGCGGCTTCGAGCTGGAAAGCCAGTGGGCGTTCGCGCAGGGTTGGTTGGCCAGCCTGGCGTACTCGTTCACCGATGCCGAGATCCTGAAGTTCATCAGCCAGGACCAGGCCGATCTGTTCTCCAGCAGCAATGCACCGACCCTGGCTGACCCGGCCGCAGATGCCGCTGGCGCCACCCTGCCACGCGTGCCCAAGCACAAGGCAACGCTGGGCTTGATGTATGACGGTGCGCTGTCCAATGGCTGGGAATACACCGCCAACATGGACGTGAACTACGAAGGCAAGCGCTACATCCAGGTCGATAACCTGGCGTATATCGGTGCTTCCACCCGCACCAACTTCCGCTTCAGCATCCGCCCGACCGAGCAGTTGCAGGTCTCGGCCTACGTGACCAATGCGTTCAACGACCGCACCCTGGAAGACGCGCAGCGCACCATCAATCCGGATGCTTACGTCGCCGTGCCGGCGGTGCCTCCGTTGACCGGACTGGCGGTGACCAACCTGCGTGACTTTGGTTTGACGCCTTCGCTGCCGCGTATGTATGGCGTTGAGGTTAGTTACAAGTTCTAGGTGGTGAGGTGGGCTGGGAGGGTCATTGCGCCGTCCCAGCCTGCGCTTGATTGGCATCACCGACACACAAGCAGATCGTCATTCCCGCGCAGGCGGGAATCGCTCTGGCCGTTGCTCGTCATTCCCGCGCAGGCGGGAATCGCTTTGGCCGTTGATTGTCATTCCCGCGTAGGCGGGAATCGCTCTGGCTCTGGCTTTGGAAATCTGGCAGTGCGTGCAAGAGCAAAGGCAAAAGCAAGAACAAAAGCAAAAGCAAAAGCAAAAGCAAAAGCGATTCCCGCCTGCGCGGGAATGACGGCATCTAAAGCAAAAGCAAGTAAAGCAAAAGCAAGCAAGGCAAAAGCAAGTAAGGCAAAAGCAAGTAAAGCAAAAGCAAGTAAGGCAACCCCGCACCCCCGCAGGCAACCCCAATGCAACGACGCGATTTCATCAACGGAGTTTCTGGCATGGCTGCACTTTCGCTGCTGCCTGGCTTGCTGCACGCCAAGATTCCCGGCAGTGACGTCATCGTCGTAGGCGCCGGTCTGGCCGGTCTGTCCGCTGCCCATGCCCTGGAAACCGGTGGAGCCCCCGTCACGGTGCTCGAAGCCAATCCGCGCGTGGGCGGCCGCCTGCAGACGGTGGTGCGCAATGGCATCCGCTTCGAAATCGGCGGTGTCGAAGTTGGGACCGCCTATGAGCGCGTACACGCCCACGCCAGGCGTGTCGGTGTCGGCATCGTGCCGCCGTCGGCTGCGTTGCCGACCGCTGCCGGTCTTGGCCTGGCCATCGGCGATACGCTGGTGCCGGCAAGATCATGGGGCGAAAGCCCGCTCAATACCCTGCAAGGCCGCGAGCATGGCCTGTTGCCGCCGATGCTGCTGGCCACCGCGATTGCCGAGCTTGGCCTGCCGGCCGTCGACAGCTGGCGCGATCCGGCCAATCTCTCGCTGGATATCCCACTGTCACAGCTGATCGCCAGCAAGGGCTGGTCACCGCAGGCGTTGCAGTGGATGGATATCGGCAACAGCTTTTCTTCGCTGCACTCGATCAGCGCGCTCGATGCATTGCGCCGCGATGCGCTGCGTCGGTTCGGTTCCAAGGGTACCGGTTGGGTGCAGGGCGGCAGCCAGGCGTTGCCGGAGGCGATGGCGGCGTCGCTGTCGCAGCCACCGCTGCTCGATGCACAGGTCACCCAGGTCGAGTCTGTTCGTAGCGGCGTGGAAGTCCGCTGCGCCGATGGCCGTCGCTTCCGCGCCGCGCATCTGGTGCTGGCCCTGCCCAGCGGCCCGCTCAGCCGCATCGTCATTGACCCGGCGCCGCCGGTTGCACAGCAGCAAGTCTGGTCGGCACGGCGCTCCAACGCCGTCACCACCATCCACCTGCAGCCCACCCGCAGGTTCTGGGAAGACGATGGCCTGCCGCTGTCGCTGTGGGGCGATGGCCCGCTGCAGCGCGTGTTTGCCGTGCCCGGCGCCGATGGCCAGATCAACCGCCTTATCGTCTGGCTCAACGGCGCCATGGCCGAGCAGGCCGATCAGCTCGACCGCGAGGCCCGCTTCGCCTGGGCCATCAGCGCCATGCAACGGCTGCGGCCGGCGTCCAAGGGCGCGCTGCTGCCGCTGGAGACCCGCAGCTGGGGTAATGATCCCTTGTCCGACGGCGCGTTCTCGGAGATTGCGCCGGGTCATTTCGCGCAGACCCTGCGCTAGGCCAACACCCCGTTCGGGCGCATCCACTTCGCGGGCGAGCAGACCGAACTGCAGGTTCCGGGCATGGAAGCGGCCGTCACATCGGGCGAGCGTGCAGCTGCAGCAATTCTTTCGGCCTGATTGAACTACCTTATCCCTTACCTTCCGGGCGCGGATGCGCCTTCCAGAGACAGTAATGAGCCTGAAGACACTGAACCCCTACGATTTGTTCGACGTGCGTTCGCTGCTGAGCGAGGAAGAACGCGCTGTACAGGATTCCGTTGCGCGCTTCACCGATGAGCGTGTGCTGCCGATCATCGGCGACTGCTTCGACCAGGGTCGCTTCCCGACCGAGCTGATCGGCGAAATCGCCGACATGGGCCTGCTGGGCAGCTCGCTGCCGGAACAGTACGGCGGCGCCGGCTTGAACAGCGTCAGCTACGGCCTGATCTGCCAGGAACTGGAGCGCGGCGATTCCGGCATCCGCAGTTTCGTCTCGGTGCAGAGCTCGCTGTGCATGTACCCCATCTACGCCTACGGTTCGGAAGAGCAGCGCATGCGCTGGCTGCCGGACATGTCGCGCGGCAAGGTGATCGGCTGCTTCGGCCTGACCGAAGCCCATGGCGGCTCCGATCCGGCCAGCATGAAGACCCGCGCAGTGAAGGACGGCGGCGACTGGGTAATCAATGGTTCCAAGATGTGGATCACCAATGGCTCGGTGGCCGACATCGCCATCGTCTGGGCCAATACCGACGAAGGCGTGCAGGGCTTCGTCATCGAGAAGGGCACGCCTGGCTTCACCGCCCAGGAAATCAAGCACAAGATGAGCCTGCGCGCCTCGGTGACCGGCGCGCTGTTCTTCGACAACGTGCGTGTGCCCGACGCCAACCGCCTGCCCAACGTGAAGGGTCTCAAGGGCCCGCTGGGCTGCCTCACCCAAGCCCGCTACGGCATCACCTGGGGCCCGTTGGGCGCGGCCATCGCCTGCCTGGACGAAGTGCTGGCCTATACCAAGGAACGCATCCTGTTCGGCCGCCCGGTGGCCGCCACCCAGAGCGCGCAGATCAAGATGGCCGACATGGCCCGCCGCATCACCGCCGGTCAGTTGCTGGTGCTGCAGCTCGGTCGCCTCAAGGACGCTGGGCAGATGCAGCCGCAGCAGGTCTCGCTGGCCAAGTGGAACAACTGCCGCCTGGCCATCGACATCGCCCGCGAATGCCGTGACCTGCTCGGCGGCGCCGGCATCACCACCGAGCACGGTGCGATCCGCCACGCGCTGAACCTGGAATCGGTGATCACGTACGAAGGCACCGAGACCGTGCACCAGCTGGTGATCGGCCGCGAGCTGACCGGCATCAACGCGTTCTGATGATGGACGGCCTGCACACGACAATGCAGGCCGTCTGCCTGCGGAACATCCCGCAGGGCCTGCCACAGCTGCAGGACTTCGACCTGCAGCAGCTGCCGTTGCCGAGGCCAGGCGACGGCCAGCTGTCGGTGCAGGTGCAGTGGTTGTCGCTGGACCCGTTCCTGCGTGCACAACTCGGTGGCCGCTATGCGGTGCCATGCCCGCCACTGGGCAGCATCGTGCCGGGCTATGGCATCGGCACGGTGATCGAGGATCGAAGCGGTCGCTTCCAGATGGGCGACGTGGTTACCGGCATGACCGGTTGGGCCGAACAGACCGTGCTGGATGCGAGTGCCACAACGCTGATCGATGCGGGCTTGGCACCGGCTAGTACCTTCCTCGGTGTGCTTGGAGTCCCCGGCCTCACCGCGTGGGCGGGTGTACGGAAGATCCTGCAGCCGAAAGCTGGCCAGACCATCCTGGTATCCACCGCCGCTGGTGCGGTTGGCAGTGTCGTCGGCCAGCTGTGCAAGGCCGCGGGTTGCCGCGTGGTCGGTATCGCCGGCAGCGCGCAGAAGTGCGCCATCGTCACCGATGATTTTGGCTTCGACGCCTGCGTCAGCTACCGCGATCCGGATTTCATCAATGCGCTGCGTGCAGCCTGCCAGGACCGTATCGACGGCTACTTCGACAATGTCGGCGGTGTGGTGCTGGAAGCGGCGTTGTCATTGCTGCGCCTGCATGCGCGCGTGGTGCTGTGTGGGCTCAGTGATCAGTACAACCGCGCGGAGCGCCCGGCCGGACCCAATCTCGGGCCGGTGATTGGTGCGCGCGCACGCCTTGAAGGCCTGGTGGTCTACGACCACCTGGCCGACTTCGCGCAATGCCGCAGCGAACTGGCGCAGATGATCGCCGCCGGCACGCTGCGCTACCGCGAACATATCCACGACGGGCTGGCCTCCGCGCCGGCCGGTTTCATCGGCCTGCTCAATGGCGAGAACCTGGGCAAGGCACTGGTACGGCTCTAAGGAACAGGCATGACCCAGATCCAGCGCCGCTTCGCTTCCGTCAATGGACGGCAGGTGCACTACCGTATTGCCGGCAGCGGCCCGGCGCTGTTGCTGATCCACCAATCGCCGCAGAACTCGCGGATGTGGGCAGCGATGCAGCAGCGCTACGCCGATCGCTATACGGTGATTGCGCCGGATACGCCTGGCTTCGGCTACTCCGATGCCCTGCCCGGCAATCCAATGACGATTGCCGAGTTCGGCGCGGCCACACTTGCGTTCGTCGACGCTATCGGCCTGCAGCGCTTCGCGGTGTTCGGCATGCATACCGGCGGGCTGATCGCGACCTGGCTGGCCTGGGCCAATCCCGAGCGCGTGGCAGCGCTGGTGGTCGATGGCTACGCGGCTTTCACCGCGCAGGAAAGCGCACTGTATGGCGACGCCTACCTGCCGCCGTTCGTGCCGCAGTGGGACGGCTCGCACCTGCGCTGGCTGTGGTCGCGCATGCGCGAGCAGAAGTATTACTTCCCGTGGTACGACGGCCGCGCCGACGCGGCGATGATGATTCCGCCACAGACCACTGAAAGCACCCGCGAAACGGTGATGGATGTGCTGGATGTTGGCGATACCTACCGCGCCGGTTATGCGGCGGCGTTCCGCCACAACGATCACTTCTGGCTGCAGCAGCTGCAGATGCCGTCGTGGCTGGTCTACCGCCACGGCGATCCGCTGTTGGCGCACAGACCGCGCCTGTACGGCCTGCCTGACAACGTCACCGTGGTTGAGGAGCCCAAGGGCATTCCGGCGATGCTGGACAGCATGGATGCGTGGTTGGCGCAGACCTTGGCGGCCGAGCCGGCCTTCGTTGCCGGCAGCGCGGGTGCAGCGGCGGACGACCGTTGGCAGCGACGCATCATCGCCACCGCCAGCGGTGACATGGCGGTCTGGGAGCGGGCAGGGCAGGGGCTGCTGCGGCTATGCCTGCATGCGCCCGGCACCCGGCCGTTGGCGCCGCAGCAGCTTGATGACAATGACAGCGCGTGCCTGCTTCCGGACCTTCCCGGCCACGGGGCCTCCTGCGAGAGCGATGCCGGGCTGGATGCTGCCAGCGTGGTCGCTGCCTTGTTGGAGGCAGTGCGCGACAGCGCGGAGCTGCCGTTGCTGATCGAAGCGCATGGCGCTGCTGCTGGCTACGTTCCTGCGCTGGTGGATGCGCTGGGCGCGCGGGTCAGCGAAGTCGTGCTGCACTCGCCTTGGCTGCTCGATGCCGAGGAGCAGGCGCTGCTGTTGCAGGGCTTGCCCAGTACTGTCATCGACCGCGCCGGCGGCTATCTCTGCGATGCCTGGCAATGGGAGCGCGAGCGCCATCTGCTGTGGCCGTGGCTGGCGCCAAGTGCCGCCGCCCGCCGCCGTGTGGATGCGCCAGCGCCTGCACTGGTGCACGCCAATGTTGTTGAACTGCTGCGCCTGGGCAATCGCCTGCATGGCTTGCTGCGCGATGTCACCGCAGCGGATCTGGCAGCGCGCCTGCGTGCCTTGCCGGTGCCGCTACGGGTGATCACCGATAGCGAATCCGATTACCAGGGGCGCGCCGCCGCCCTGTCCGCCTGAACCGAAGGACCCCCATGAGCAACGACACCGCCACCGCCGTCATCGCCACGCTGCAGTCCAGCTGGGGCGGCAGCATCGTCACCGATGCCAGCGAGCTTGAGTATTTCGCCACCGATGTCTATTCACAGGGCAAGCCGCTGCTGGCGGTGTTGCGCCCGAACAATGCGCAACAACTGGCCGCTGCGGTCAAGCAACTCACCGAGGCCGGTGTTGCGGTGATCGCACGCGGTGGCGGCATGAGCTACACCAGCGGCTATACCGCCGCGCAGAGCCCAAGCGTGCTGGTGGATACCGGTTCGCTGGACAACATCGTCGAGATCAACCTGGAAGACGCCTACGTCGTGGTCGAAGCCGGCGTCACCTGGCGGGCGCTGAAGGACGCGCTGGACGCCAAAGGCGTGCGCACCCCGTACTTCGGGCCGATGTCGGGCTCGCATGCCACGGTCGGTGGCGGCATGTCGCAGGGCGCGATCTTCCACGGCACCGCGCGCTATGGCTGTTCGGCTGACGTGGTGCTGGGCCTGCAGGTAGTCACCGCCAATGGCGACATCCTCACCACCGGCTCGGCGGCAGCCGCCAACACCGCGCCGTTCTTCCGCTGGTATGGCCCGGACCTGACCGGGCTGTTTCTCGGCGATTGCGGCCTGCTCGGTATCAAGACCCGCATCGTGCTCAAGCTGATCCCCAAGCACGCGTATATCGACTACCTGTCCTGGCAGTTCCCGAGCGCCGACGGGCTGTTTGCCGCGCTTGGCGTGCTCGCACGGCATGGGCTCGCCAGCGAAACGGCGGCCTTCGATCCGGCCCTGACCCGCGTGCGCATGCGCCGCGCGGGCCTCTCCAGCGACGTCAAGGCGCTGGGCAATGTGATCAGGAAGGGCGGCCTGATCTCCGGCCTGAAGCTGGCGGTGAAGGGGCGCGATATCGTCGACCAGGAGCAGTTCTCGCTGCATATCACCCTGGAGGGCGACAGCGCTGCCGAGGTGGCCGATCGCGTCACTCGCGCGAGCAAGCTGGTGGGTGAGTTTGGTGAAAGCATTGAACCCTCCATTCCCAAGATGATGGCCGCAAATCCATTTGCCGCCTGGAACTCAATGCTCGGCCCGCAGGGCGAACGCTGGGCGCCGGTGCATGCGCTGGTGCCGCATTCCAAGGCCACCAGCATGTTCAATGCACTCCAGGAACTGTTCGCGCGCGAGCAGGAAACGATGGACAGGCACGGCATCTTCATTGGCACCTTGCTGTCCAGCGTGGGCGCGCAGACGGTGGTGATCGAGCCCTGCATCTATTGGCCGGACAGCCACAACGCCTTCCACCAGCGCACCGTCGATGCCGATCACCGCGAGCGCATCGGTTGCCCGGGTGAACACCTGGAAGCACGCGCCGCGGCTGATGTGCTCAAGCGGCAGATCGCCGACATCATGCGCGCACATGGCGCGGCCAACCTGCAGCTGGGCAAGTTCTACGACTACCGCGCCGGCCGCGACCCGGCCGCGCTGGCGGTGCTGGACGCGGTCAAGGCCCAGCTCGATCCCAAGGGCCTGATGAACCCCGGCGTGCTGAGCCGCTAAGGCGAGGCGTTAGCCCCTCTCCCCCGGGAGAGGGGTTGGGGAGAGGGTAGGCGCAGCCTGCTGCCACTTGCGATCACCGACCAACGGCCAGGCCCAAGACCTGGCCGTCCGGGTTTGTGCCATGGGAACTGTCCAGCCTGAACCCCCGGTGCTGCCATCGCTGGCCGGTTTCCGTACCATCGGCAACAATATGTCGGCCTGATCCCACCCGGACGGCCCACGTTCGATGCAGATCGAGCCGCCACCCGCAGCCACCGAGACACCGTGAAAACACCCCAACAATTGCAGGTACTGATAGACGACGGCGTCATCGACGAGGTCCTGCGCCCGCTCAAGAGCGGCAAGGAAGCAGCGGTTTACGTGGTTCGCAGCGGCGACGAGATCCGCTGTGCCAAGGTCTACAAGGACATGGCGCAGCGCAGCTTCCAGCAGCGCGTGCAGTACCAGGAAGGCCGCAAGGTGCGCGGCAGCCGTGAGGCCCGCGCCATCGGCAAGGCCAGCAACTACGGCCGCAAGCAGGCCGAAGCGGCCTGGAAGAACACCGAGGTCGACGCGCTGTACCAGCTGCGCGACGCCGGCGTGCGCGTGCCGGAGCCGTTCGGCTATTTCCACGGCGTGCTGGTGATGGAGCTGGTGACCGACGCCGAGGGCTTCAGCGCCGCGCGTCTGGGCGAGGTGGAACTCAGCGCCGGGCAGGCGCGCGAGTTCCACGCCGTATTGGTCCAGCAGGTCAAGCTGATGCTGTGCTGTGGCCTGATCCACGGCGATCTGTCGCCGTACAACGTGCTGGTCGGGCCGGATGGCCCGGTGGTGATCGATTTCCCGCAGGTGGTCAGCGCCGGCGGCAACAACGCCGCCCGCACCATGCTGCTGCGTGACGTCAACAACCTCACCGCCAACCTCGGCCGCTGGGCACCGGAGCTGCTGGAGACCTGGTACGGCGAAGAGATGTGGGAGTTGTTCCAGGCCGGCGATCTGCTGCCCGATACCGTGTTGACCGGCGAGTTCACCCCGGACGAGCGCGCGGTGGACCTGGACAGCGTGCGTCACGCCATCAACGACGCCCGCGAAGAAGCGCTGATCCGCCAGCAAGGCCGCGAAGCCGCCGCCGAAGAAGACTACTGAGGGTAATGCCGAGCCACGCTCGGCAGAGGCTTCAAAAATGTAGTGCCGAGCCATGCTCGGCAGAGGCTTCCCCAGCCATCCATCAGCTTTGTAGGAGCGGCGTAAGCCGCGAAGCCAGCAACGCTGGAAAGGCCGCGGAGCCAACCCCTCCCCAACCCTCCCCTCCGCCTGCGGCGCAAGGGAGGGGCAGTAGCGGTAGTGGGGGGGGGGGGGGGGGGGGGGGGGGGGGGGGGGGGGGGGCGGGGGGGGGGGGGGGGGGGGCCGGGGGGGCGGGGCGCGGGGGCGGGGGGGCCGCGCGCGGGGGG
>NZ_JBRREC010000012.1:0-68603 GCF_056760015.1 Stenotrophomonas sp. STEN029
GTTACCGTGCCGCCATATTTTTTGGGGGGTCGCTGCGTGTCGGGCGTTGCTTGGCGGGGGGGGGGTTTTTGGTGTTACGCCCGGGCGGTGCTGGGCGCGCCACTACGCCGTTGCCCCCTCCCTTTGGCGAAGCCAAGGGGAGGGTTGGGGAGGGGTTGGCTTTTCGGCTTTTCAGTCGCGCAGGACTGCGCCGGTAGCTGCCACGCGGATGCGGGTAGGTTGGGCCAGGCCGCCGGTGGCGCCATCCAGCAGGCCATCCAGCAAGGCCAGCAGGGCAGGGTCCAGCTGCTCACGGGAGCGCGCTGGCGGCTCGCCGGCGAGGTTGGCACTGGTCGATACCAGCGGGCCGCCCCAGGCCTCGCACAGGGCCTGTACCAGTGGATGCGCAGTGACCCGCACGGCGATGCCGGTGTGTTCGCCGGTGATCCAGCGTGGGGCGCGTGGGCCGGCCGGCACGATCCAGGTGTTGGCGCCGGGCCAGCTGTCCAGCACTGCCTGCCGGCGGTCGTCTGCCAAGGCGTCCAACTGCACCCAGCCTTCCAACTGCGCCGGGCTGGCGACGATCAGGATCATGCCTTTCTCGACCGGGCGCTGTTTCAGCGCCAGCAGTTTCATCACCGCGGTTTCGTTGGAAGGATCACAGCCCAGGCCCCAGACCGCTTCGGTCGGATAGGCGATCACGCCGCCGGCCTTGAGGGTGGGGACGACGTTGTGCAGGTCGAGTTCGAGCATGGTCAGCACCGTTGGAGGGCCAGTGCGTTCGTTGGCGCTGGTCGGCGAAAGGACGCAAAGCAAAGGCCGCCCGGTGGGCGGCCTGCTGCGGGTGGTGCCGATTATCCGCTTGTTGGCGGGGGAGGGGATGGTTGGAAAGCGGAAGCTGCATTCAACCGGCTTCAGGAGCAAAGCCTACCCTCATCCGCCCCCCGCCTTCGCGGGGGCAGGCTCTCCGGGCACCTTCTCCCGCGTGCGGGAGAAGGGAGAGCTCGCGGCATTGCTCTAATCAGAACGGCGGTGCGTCGTCGGCGGTCGACTTCTTCACTGCCTTCTTGGCGACGGTTTTCTTGGTGGCCTTCTTCGCTGCGGTCTTCTTGGTCGCTGCCTTCTTGGTTGCCGCCTTCTTGGCCGGGGCTTTCTTTGCAGCGGCCTTCTTCGGTGCGGCTTCCTTCTTGACCGTGGTCTTCTTGGCGGCCTTCTTGCCGAAGCCCTTGCGCACCGGCTTGCCGGTGTCGGCCATCAGCTGCTCGACTTCAGCCAGGGTCAGCGAAGCGGGCTCGCGGTCCTTGGGGATCTTGCCGTTCATCTTGCCGTCGCTGATGTAGGGGCCGAAGCGACCGTTCAACACCTGGATGTCCGAGCCCTCGAACTCCTTGATGATGCGGTTGCGCGCGATCTCTTCCTTCTCTTCGATCAGGAACACGGCGCGGGCCAGGTCGATCTTGTAGGGGTCGTCTTCCTTGGTCAGCGAGGCATAGGTGCTGCCGCGCTTGGCGAACGGACCGAAGCGGCCGATGCCGACGGTGACTTCCTCGCCATTGGCGTCGGCGCCAAGCTTGCGCGGCATGTCGAACAGCTTCAGTGCCTCGTCCAGCGAGATCGAGTAGATGCTTTGGCCCGGCTGCAGCGAGGCGAACTTGGGCTTCTCTTCGTCTTCGACGGTGCCGATCTGCACCATCGGGCCGAAGCGGCCGATACGTGCGGTGACATCCTTGCCGCTGACCGGGTCGGGGCCCAGCACGCGCGCGCTGCCGGCATCGGTGCGGTCCAGTGATTCGCTCTTGTCGGTGACCAGCTCCTTGAACGGGCCCCAGAAGCGTTCCATCAGCGGCACCCACTCTTCCTCGCCGCGCGACACCGCATCCAGCTCGTCCTCGAGCTTGGCGGTGAAGTCGTAATCGACGTACTGGGTGAAGTGACTGGACAGGAACTTGCTGACCGCGCGGCCGACGTCGGTCGGCTTGAAGCTGCGGCCTTCCATCTCGGTGTACTTGCGGAACAGCAGGGTCTGGATGATCGAGGCATAGGTGGACGGACGGCCGATGCCGTATTCCTCGAGCGCCTTGACCAGCGCCGCTTCGGTGTAGCGCGGCGGCGGCTGGGTGAAGTGCTGGTCGGCGACGATGCGGTCCAGCGGCACGCGGTCGCCGGGTTTCATCAGCGGCAGCTTGCGGCCCTCGTCCTCATCCTCGGCGCTCTTGCTGTCCTTGCCTTCCTCGTACACGGCAAGGAAGCCGGGCACCACCACGGTGGTGCCGCTGGCGCGGAACACGTGCTCGCTGCCGGCCGACAGGTCGACGCTGACGGTGTTCAAGGTGGCCGGGATCATCTGGCAGGCGACGGCGCGCTTCCAGATCAGCTCGTACAGCTTGCGCTCGTCGTCGGTGAGGTACTTGCCCACCTGTGCCGGGGTGCGCAACGCGGAGGTCGGGCGCACGGCTTCGTGGGCTTCCTGCGCGTTCTTGGATTTGGTGGTGTAGGTATTGGGCTTGTCCGGCAGCGAACTGATGCCGTAATCGCGGGCAATCACGTCGCGGATCTCGGCCAGCGCATCCTGCGACAGGCTCACCGAGTCGGTACGCATATACGTGATCAGGCCGACCGTGCCCTCATCGCCGATGTTCACGCCTTCATAGAGCTTCTGCGCCACCTGCATGGTCTTGCGGGTGGTGAAGCCGAGCTTGCGCGAGGCTTCCTGCTGCAGCGTGGAGGTGGTGAACGGCGCCGCCGGGCGGCGCTTGCGCTCCTTGCTGGCGACGTCGGTGACGTGCAGCGAGCCCTGCGCGGCCTGCTGGATGCGCAGGCGTGCGGCCTCGGCGGTGTCGCCGTCGGTGACCGTGAACTGCTCGAACTTCTGCCCGTCCAGCTTGATCAGGCGCGCATTGAAGTGTTGCGAGGGATGCGCGCAGGCAGCCTCGATGCTCCAGTATTCGCGCGAGATGAAGGCTTCGATCTCTTCCTCGCGCTCGACGATCATGCGCAGGGCCGGGCTCTGCACGCGGCCGGCAGACAGGCCGCGCTGTACCTTGCGCCACAGCACCGGCGACAGGTTGAAGCCGACCAGGTAGTCCAGCGCGCGGCGTGCCTGCTGGGCATCGACCAGGTCCGAGGCGATTTCACGCGGCTGGGCAATCGCCTCCTTGATCGCGCGTGGGGTGATTTCGGTGAACACCACGCGCTGCATCGGCTTGCCATCGGACAGGCCGCGCTGCTTCAGGATCTCGGCGATATGCCAGCTGATTGCCTCACCCTCGCGATCCGGGTCGGTCGCCAGCAGGATGTCATCGGCGCCCTTTGCGGCTTTGGCGATGGCTTCGACGTGCTTCTCGTTCTTCTCGATCAGGTCGTAACGCATGGCGAACCCGTTCTCGGGGTCGACCGCGCCTTCCTTGGGAACCAGGTCACGCACATGCCCATACGAGGCCAGGACCGTGTAGTCCTTGCCGAGGTATTTATTGATCGTCTTGGCCTTGGCCGGTGATTCGACGATGAGCAGGTGCTTGGGCATGTCAGTACATTCTTGGGGCGGAACGCCCGGTGGGGGCGCTAGGGTGGCTTAAACCGGGACGATAGTGAAGCTGATATTGGGGTTGTGCATAAGCCGACGCCCGGGTTGCGGCCCGGGCGTTCAGCTTGGTTCCTTATTAGAGGAATCATGCCAGAGGGCCCTGTGTCAAGCCGCCCCCGGCAATTTGTCAGTTGAAGGGTGCTGCCGCAACGCCGGGAAGCACCACCAGCCCGATCAGGCAAAGCCCTCTGGCGGAGGGCCGTCAGAGGGCTCAGGATTGCGCGATGGCCATGAAAAAGCCAAATGCGATCAAGGCCAGGTAACCAAGGATCAACAGTGCCGCCAAACCGACGATGACGAGTGTCACCGGGCCCAGCTCACGGCTCTGGCGCTCCGGATGTTCGGTGAAGGCCCATTTGTCGACTACCACGGTGTCGCAGATCATGTCGTGCAAGCTCTGCTTGCGCTCGGTGACGCCGACCATGATCGCCGACACCAGCAGGGAGATGTAGCAGGAGATCACTGCAAGCCCGATCATGGCGATGTAACGCAGGAACGCGCGCCAGAAGCTGATGCGTTCGCCATTGCTGCGCACGACCTTGGCGCCCACCGCCATTTTGCCGAGGCTGGCCAGGTTGTTGGACGAGTGCATCCAGCCGAAATAGGTGGCCGGCACCAGGATGCAGATGCCCATATAGATGCCGTAGAAGGCGAGCATGGCGCCCGCGTTGGCCAGTTCCGACCCGGCCATGCCTGCCAGGCTCACCCCCATCACAAGCGCGATCGGGATCAGCAACACCGCGGAGACCACGCCGGTGACGATGCTGTCGATCACCGAGGCAGCAAAGCGTCGCAGGAAGCCTGCTTGGACGATGGCGCCGCCGGTCACCACATGATTCTGGTCGACGGGCATGCTGCCCGGCGCGGAGTATGGGGAGTGTGCAGTCGCAGCTCGCACAATTGCGGGTTCGGCCGCGGTGCCGTTCTCGATGGCCGCATAGTCCTGACGCAGGTCGATGCCGGTGTTGGCCTGGGTGATCAGCTGCAGTTCGTCGGCGATGGCCGAGAGCGGTTGCCACTGCTGCATGCCTTCGCGCCACACCAGGGTGCCCAGGTCGATCTCGCCTGCGCGGAATTTTTCGCGGAGGGCATCCGCTTCAATCGGACCATGCCGCTCGCGCTGGGCATCAGCGTAGTACCACTGGCTCATCTTTTTCCCCGTAAAAGTTCTGAACGCTACCAATCAGCCGCGACAGTCGATCGGCAGGTAGTTGTCGTCGACATCGGAACTGCATTCCCAGCTGTCGGCCTGCATATCGTAGTCGAGCCAGATGCTTTTGCCGTCAAGTTGCGAATGCGATGGAACCCGCAGGAAGGCTTCCAGCCCGCAATGCCCCTCTTCAAAACGGCCTACATGGACCTGGGCGACGTCGCCGCTGGCATAGCTTTCCGGGGTGCCGAAGCCGTCGTCATCATTGATCGGGCAGCGCTGGTTGGCGGCGACGAACTCGGCCACCTGATGCTTCAGGACCAGCAGTTGCCCTGAAACCATCGTTGTCTTGGAGCGCATCACATACTGCTGGTAGGCCGGCATGGCGATGGCCGCCAGGATGGCGAGGATGGCAATCAGGATCACGCCGACGACCGCAGCGATGATGCCGGCGATCGCGCAGCCGGACAGGCCCTGGCGGGGAGCTGCAGCGGATGTCGTGTGGATGGTTTGTAGCCCCGGAGGCAGCGACGGCGGTACTGGCGGTGCGCTTGCCGATACCGGGTTTTGCAGGTCGAGCCCAAGCTCGCCGGCGAACTCGCGCAACGGCCGCCAGTCACCGGCACCTTCGCGCCAGACCAGGGTGTCTTCGTCGATGCGCCGGGACTGGAAAAGCTGGGTGATGTCTTCGTCACTGATCGGGCCGCGGCGTTCGCGGTTACCCTCGGCGTAGAACCATTGGCTCACGTAGGTATTGTCCTTATGCATCCCTGCACGCCGGTGTCGGGCTCAGTGCAGGGGTTCGGGTTCGTCGACAAACATCTGGGTTTCCATCCAGGCATAGGCGGCTTCGGCGCCGGGCTGGTTGAACAGCACCATCAGCACCACCCACTTCAGGTCGTCCAGGTCCAGTTCGTCCTGGTCCAGCGCCATGGCGCGGTCCAGCACCAGTTCGCGCTGGTCGGCGTCGAGCACGCGTTGTTGTTCCAGGAACAGCAGGAAACCGCGGCTCTCCACGTCCAGCTTGTCGAGCTCGGGGCCGTGGAACACGCGAACCGGCCCGTCAACGCGCGGCTGGGCCACGGCTGGACGTTGTTCGGCCAAGGCATCGAGCCAATCGAAGGCCTTGTTGATTTCGGCGGGACTGAAACCGGCCTGGATCAGGCCGTTCTGTAGCGAGTCGCGGTCTCGGATGAGATCAGCATCTTCGCTGAAATAATGTTCAAACAGGTACAGCAGGACGTCCAGGATGCTCTCTTTCATTGCCCCTCGGCCTGCGCCATTGGCGCTGTGGAGGTGAAGAAACCTTCAGGTGCGGGTATAGCGGCCGTGCGCCGACGAAACCTTCCCTTCCAATTCCATGAGCAGCAGCATGGAGGACAGGCTGGCGGCCGTCAATCCAGTGCGCTCGATCAGTAAATCCATACCGGTTGGGTCATAACCCAAGGCGTCCCACAATCGCTGGTAGTCTGGGTCCGGTGGCGTGACGGCCGGGTGCTGGCCGGACGGTACAGGGGAGATGGGGGTCTGAAGCCGGGTTTGCAAGGCGCAGGCCAGTTCGCCGGCCAGATTGGCCACGCCTTCAAGAATGTCGGCGCTGTGTGTCACCAATGTTGCACCTTCACGTATCAGCCGGTGGCAGCCGCGCGCCATCGGATTGTGGATGGAGCCGGGCACGGCAAAGACCTCGCGGCCGGCCTCGCTGGCCAGCCGCGCGGTGATCAGTGCGCCGGAGCGTTCGGCGGCCTCGATGACCACGGTGCCCAGGGCAAGCGCCGCCAACAGGCGGTTGCGGGCGGGGAACTGGCCGCTGCGCGGTGCTGTGCCTGGCGGGTATTCGCTGATCACCGCGCCTTCGGCGGCGATCTGTGCCTGCAGCTGGCGATGGTGGCGCGGGTAGACCAGGTCCGGCCCCGTCCCGATCACTGCATACGTGCTGCCGCTGCAGGCCAGCGCCGCCCGGTGCGCAGCCGCATCGATGCCGGCGGCCAGCCCGCTGGCGATGGTGAGGCCGCAGCCAGCCAGTGTGGTGGAGAAGTCGCGGGCGATATCGCGCCCGCCGGCGGTGGGGATGCGGCTCCCTACGATTGCGATTGCCGGCTGCCATGGACGCATCGGGTCGCCGGCGATGAACAGTGCCAGTGGTGGATTCGGGCTGTCGCGCAGTAGCGGTGGATAGTCCGGATCACCCCAGCCAATCAGCTGATGGCCATCGGCGTCCAGCCAGGTGACGGTGCGCGCCCAGGCGTCTGCATCGGGTTTTGCCAATGTCTGGCGCTGCGCTGGGGTGCAGCCGGCCGCCTGCCAGCCGGCGGGGCCGGCGGCCAATGCGTCGGCGCTGCCGCCATGTTGATCGAGCAGGCGACGCAGTGTCTGCCGGGGGCCGCCAGCCAGCGCCAGGGTCAGCAGGGCCGGGCAACAGGGTGGGGAGGGTAGATTGGCGAAGGCTGATCGAGGCATGGCCCAGCCTGCCGCCACAAACAACAACGGCGCCCTCGGGCGCCGTTGTGCTGCATCGTAAGGCTAGGCCGCAGGCGCTTACTGCGCGTCCGGATGTTTCAGCTCATAGCCTACGCGGGTCGGCTTGGTACCTTCCATGATCAAGGCATAGCTGACCTTGTCGAAGGTGCGGAACACCATTGCATGGCCAGCATATTCGTCAGGCAGGGTGACGCGGCCTGCGCCGGTCTTCAGTGCATCGTCCATGCGCGAAGAGTCGGGATGCTGCATGCGGTGGGCGACGTGGCTGCCACTGCGCCAGATCGAGAACACCGTGCCGTTGTCGATGCCCTCACGTGCGCCGCCGGAGATGGCGATCACATCGCGCGGGCCGCCGCTGGTGAAGGTGTCGGTCACTGCAAGCACGCGCAGCTGACCCGGTGCCGAGGCGTTGGCCGGGGCATGCGGGACGAACTGCAGGTCGTACGGGGTGGTCTGCACCGGCACCAGACGGTCGCCGGCGCGTACTTCCCTGCCGCTGTCCTGCAGCTGCAAGGTGGACGCCTCGACGCTACCGCTGGCTACCTGGGTCAGGGTGCCGGCATTCACCTCTGCCAGCTCGTAGCCCAGGAACTCGTTGCGGTCATTGGCGGCTACGTAGCTCGCCCACACGTTGCCGCTGCCCGGGATGGCCCGGCCGCGGTTGTCCAGATCATCGGTGTGCTTGGGTTGGCTGAAGCGCACGGTTAGGCGCACCACCATGTAGCGTTGGCCAGGCTGCGCGCCCTCCAGGCCGAGGACATAGGCTTTCTGCCCCAGGGTAGCGCGCAGGCGGTTGTCTTCCAGGCCAACCACATAGGGCAGGTCCTCGAAGCTGTCGACCACGTTCAGGTTCTTAAGGAAGGGCTCAACGTCCGCCAGCGGTACGCCGGTGATCGGTGCTTCCTGGCGCGGGCCTGCCTGGGCGGTCACCCGGTCCAGATAGGCCAGGCTCAGAACGTCGCCCGGGTAGATCAGGTGCGGGTTCTTTACCTGCGGGTTGGCCTGCCAGATCTCCGGCCAAAGCCACGGCTTTTTCAGGAAACGTGCCGATATATCCCACAAAGTATCGCCCTTGCGCACCACGTAGGTGTCAGGGTGGGTGCCGTTCATTTCGACGGCCACGGCATAGGTCGTGACGGTCAGCATCGCCACGGCGGCGACCGTACGTAATTGTTTCAACATGGTTGCGATCTGCCTGATTCCCCAACAGGTTGTCGCACTATATTGCAGAAACGGGGGCGCCGGGCAAGCGCAAGCGGTAGAATTGGGACATCTTGCCGAAATATGCGGCATCCCGGATTGGTACTGCCATGGCTCTCCTGCCCATTCTTGAGTTTCCAGACCCGCGCCTGCGCACCAAGGCGGCCCTTGTTGAAGCGGCCGAGGTGACCACGCCGGCCTTCCAGCAGCTGCTCGATGACATGCTGCAGACCATGTATGACGCCCCGGGCATCGGCCTTGCTGCCAGCCAGGTGGACGTCCATAAGCGCTTCATGGTCATCGACGTCAGCGAAGAGCACAACGCGCCGCAGGTGTTCATCAACCCGCAGATCGTCAGCGCCAGCGAAGGCGGCCGCGTCTATCAGGAAGGCTGCCTGTCGGTGCCGGGCATCTATGCCGATGTCACCCGCGCTGATTCCATCGTGGTGCGCTACCTTGACCGCGAAGGCAAGCAGCAGGAACTGGCGGCCGATGAGCTGCTGGCGACCTGCATCCAGCATGAGATGGATCATCTGGACGGCAAGCTGTTCATCGACTATCTGTCGCCGCTCAAGCGCGAGATGGTGCGCAAGAAGCTGGCCAAGTCGCGCAAGCACGTAGCTTGATTTGAGGCCGGGATCGGGGACCCGGGATTGGAAAGGGCATGAATTGCTGCGTTTCTTCCAGTCCCGGCGTTCTGTCCTGCATCCCTGATCTGCACGCTCTTTCTTTCGATTCGCGATTGGTAGCCGCCGCTGCGCTGCTTTTGCCAATTCCGGATCCCGAATCCCGAATCCCCGCCCAATGAAAATCATCTTCGCCGGTACGCCGGAATTCGCCGTTGCTTCCTTGGCCGCCGCCGCGCGGCAGCATGAGGTGGTGGCGGTCTATACCCAGCCGGATCGTCCCGCGGGCCGTGGTCGTGGCTTGATGCCCTCGCCGGTGAAGCTTGATGCGATTGCGCGTGGCATTCCGGTATTCCAGCCGGAAAGCCTGAAGACGCCCGAAGCCCAGCAGCAGCTGCGCGAACTGCAGCCGGATCTGATGATCGTGGTGGCCTACGGCCTGATCCTGCCCAAGGCAGTACTGGCCATCCCGACCCATGGCTGCTGGAACGTGCACGCCTCGCTGCTGCCGCGCTGGCGCGGCGCTGCGCCGATCCAGCGCGCGATCGAGGCGGGCGATGCCGAAACCGGCGTCTGCCTGATGCAGATGGAGGCGGGCCTGGATACCGGCCCGGTGCTGTTGCGCCAGCACACCCCGATCAGCGATGCCGATACCGGTGGCCAACTGCATGACCGCCTGGCACAGCTGGGCGCGCAGGTGCTGTCCGATGGCCTCGGCTTGTTGCGCGCCGGCTTGAAGCCGGTGCCGCAGCGGCAGCCGGAAGCCGGTGTCACCTATGCACACAAGCTGGACAAGGCTGAAGCCCGGCTCGATTGGGCCGAGCCAGCGGCCGCGCTGGCGCGCCGTGTGCGCGCCTTCAATCCGTGGCCGGTAGCCGAGGCCATGTTGGCTGGCGAGCGCGTGCGCATCCACGGTGCGGTAGCCATTGAGGACAATCGCGGCCAGTCACCGGGCACGGTGATCGGCGCCGCCCGTGAAGGCATCGACATCGCCTGCGGGCAGGGCGCATTGCGTCTGCGCGTGGTGCAGCGCGAAGGCGGCAAGGCGATTACCGCTGCCGATTATCTGAACGCACGCCGCGATCTGCGGGTCGAGGGCTGAGCGGATGACGGCTGCTACTTCCTCGCCGTGGGGCAGGTCCGCGGCGGCACAGCCCGGCGTGCAGACCCGTGCGCTGGCGGCCAAGGTGCTGGCGGCGGTGATCGGCAAGGGCCGCTCGTTGAAAGCCGAGCTCGGCGCAGCCCTGCCCAAGCTCGACGACAGCCGCGACCGCGCGCTGCTGGAAGCCATCTGCTTTGCCGCGCTACGTCGCCGGGTGGTCTACGACCAGGCACTGCGGCAATGGCTGCAGAAGCCGTTGGGCGCGCGCGATGGTGATCTGCGCGCACTGCTGATGGCCGGTTTCGCGCAGCTGGATGTACTGCAGCTGCCTGCCCATGCCGCGTTGTCAGCGACGGTGGAGGCAGCGCGTGCGCTGGGCCGTGAGCGTCAAGCTGGCATGGTCAACGCATTGCTGCGTCGCGCACAGCGCGAAGGCTTTGCCGAGGCGCGCGCTGAAGATGCGTGGCCGCAATGGCTGCTGGCCCAGGTGCAGCACGACTGGCCAGGGCAGGCCGCAGAAATCATCGCGCAGAGTCTGCAGCCGGCGCCGATGTGGCTGCGGGTGAACCGTCAGCAGCATTCGCGCGAAGCGTATCTGGGTTTGTTGGCCGAGGCCGGCATTGAAGCCATTGCCGAGCCCTTGTCGGCCGATGCGGTGCGCCTGCCGGTTGCGGTGCCCGTGAACAGCTTGCCCGGCTTCGCGCAGGGGGCGGTGTCGGTGCAGGATCTGTCGGCGCAACAGGTCGCCGATGCGCTGCAGGCGCCACTCGGCGCGCGGGTGCTGGACGCCTGCGCCGCGCCGGGAGGCAAGTCCGCGCATCTGTTGGAGCGCGACCCATCCCTGCAGTTGCTGGCGCTGGACGTCGATGCACGGCGTCTGCAGCGCATCCGCGAAACCTTCGCCCGTACCGGCGTCGGCGCACAGGCGCAGGTGCTGGCGGTCGATGCCACCGATACCACCGTGTGGTGGGACGGCAAGCCGTTTGACGCGGTGCTGCTGGACGCGCCGTGCTCGGCGACCGGCATCATCCGCCGTCAGCCCGACGTGCTGCTGCACCGCCGTGCCGAGGACATCGTTGCGTTGGCGGCCTTGCAGGCGCGCTTGTTGGATGCACTGTGGACGGTGCTGCGCCCGGGTGGCGTGCTGCTGTACTCGACCTGTTCGATCCTGCGCCAGGAAAACGGCCAGCAGGTAGCGGACTTCCTCGTGCGTACGCCGGATGCACAGGTGCAGGCATTGCCTGACGCATTCGGTCACGAGGTTGCCGGCAACCGCCAGCGACTGCCGGGTGAGCAGGGTGGCGATGGCTTCTTCTATGCGCGGCTGGTGAAAGCGGCGCAGGACTGAGCGGACGTTCTCCGTTCCTCGGATCAAGCTGGCGCCAGCGTTGGCGGTGAAATCAAGTGCGGGCCCCGCTTTGCTTGCGGGCGCCATGGCAGGGAGGCAGGCAATTGTTGATCAGGTACTATCATGACTCGTTGTTGTGTCCAGGATGGCTTCCGGAAAGCGGGGAGCCCGTGTGGATTCTTTTCCAGGATTGCGTCGCGCAATGACTCGACCGTCTGCTGATTTGCCCCTTTATGTGATCAACCTGCCGGCATCGGCGGATCGTCGTGCCTCGATCCAGCGGCAGGCAGAAGCTCTGGGCATCGAGGTGACGATGTGGGAGGCGGTCAATGGCAGCATTCCGCATCCCTTGTTTGCCAAGGTCGATGAAAAGCGGCGTCTGGCCTGCAAGGGCCGCCCTTTCCGCCCCGGCGAGATCGGCTGCTGGGCCAGTCACTATCTGTTGTGGCAGCAGTGCGTGGACAGTGGTCGGCCGATGATGGTGTTTGAAGACGACATTACCATCGACCCGCGGTTTCTGGACGTATTGCGTGACCTGCCGTCACTGCCGGAGTCGGTGGGCTACTTCCGCCTGCATGCTGCGGACCGGCCCAGCTCGGCCTGGATAAGGTTCGGCGACTCAGTCCTGCACCGCTACTGGCGCAGCCCACTGTGCGCGTTTGGCTACTACCTGACGCCAGAGGCGGCTGCAAAATTCCTGCGTCACGCCGAGCACTGGGTGCTGCCGGTTGATGACTATATGGACCTGGCCTGGCTGCACGGGGTGGAATGCCTTGGCCTCAAGCCCGGCGTCGTGCGCAGCGGTCATCTGTTCGCTTCGGTGATCCAGGCCGGGCGCAAGGCCAAGCCTGCTGTTGGGCCGTTGGGTTGGCTGAGCCGCGAGGTTTATCGGGCAGGCCTCAGCGTGCGCTGGTTTGCCTACAATCTCGCTTCGCGGTTGCGCGGGCGTAC
Source organism: Stenotrophomonas sp. STEN029 (assembly GCF_056760015.1). Classification (NCBI taxonomy): domain Bacteria; kingdom Pseudomonadati; phylum Pseudomonadota; class Gammaproteobacteria; order Lysobacterales; family Lysobacteraceae; genus Stenotrophomonas; species Stenotrophomonas sp. STEN029. Next base: position 12,421 of record NZ_JBRREC010000012.1, read on the forward strand.
ACCTGCGGACAACGGTTGATACGCGGGATCCGTTGCCATGGCGCCGCTGTTCAGCGGCGACGTGACTGGCGTCCGGACAGGATGCTGATGGCTCTTTCATAGCGCTTCCACCAGGGCGCTTCACCGCGCAATGCGATGCTGGCGTAGCGGTGCCGTTCCTTGCGGCTGGGCTTGGGTTTGGTGCGGTACTCCTGTTTGCCCAAGCTGCAGCAGCCGTCGTCCAGGCCGCTGCGTGCTGCGTACACCCGGACGATGCCGTAGTTGCGCAGCGCGTTGCGGTACAGGCTGGTCGGCTCACGGCGGGTTGCCCACCAGCCGTTGTTGCCATGGGTGCGGTACTCCACGCAGGTGGTGGGCAGGTAGTACTTGCGGGCGCCGAGGATGCTGGCACCGTGCACCACGCACGCATCGGCGCAGAGCTTCCACTGGCGGCGGAAGCTGTGCGGCAGGTCGAGTACGTTTTCGGCCCAGGCCCGGCGCAGGCTCAGCGCCGAAGTGGGGGCGCCATACCAGGGCACCAGGAAGTAGGTGCTTATTGCGGTATAGCCCAGGTCGATGGGCTCCTGGCTGTCTTCGTAGCGGATGTCCAGGTTGTCGATGCCGAAGGTCTGCAGGTCGCTGAAAACGAAGTCGATATCGCGGCGGGCGTCATATACCGCGCCGATCTTTTCCAGGTATTCCGGCTTCCAGCGGTCATCGGCGTCCAGGAAGCAGATCACATCGGCGTTGGCAGCGGCCACGCCGCGTTGAAACGCGGCCAGTTGGCCTTCGTTCTCGCCAAACAGCAGCGTCACCCGGGCATCGTCACCGTAGCGCTGGCGCAGCAGTTCCGGCGAGCCATCGCTTGAACCGTCGTCCACCACCAGGATCTGTGCGGCGGCCCGGGTCTGGGCCAGCGCGCTGTCGATCGTCTCGCAGACGAAATTGGCGTAGTTGTAGTTGGTGATGACGACGGCGAACGTGGTCACGCCTTATCCTCGGCCAGCAGCTTGCGGAAGTAGGCGATGGTTTCCTTCAGGCCATCTTCCAATGCGACCTTCGGTTCCCATCCCAGTTTTTCACGGGCCAGCGAGATGTCCGGCTGGCGCTGGCGCGGATCATCCGAAGGCAGCGGTCGATACACCAGGCGCGAGCGACCGCCGACCAGGCGCAGGACCATTTCGGCCAGCTCCAGCATGGTGAACTCGCCGGGATTGCCGATGTTGATGGGCCCGGTGAAGCCGCGCTCGGTGTCCATCGTCCGCAGCATCGCTTCAATCAGATCATCCACGTAGCAGAAACTACGGGTCTGGCTGCCATCGCCGAAAATGGTGATGTCTTCGCCGCGCAAGGCCTGCACGATGAAGTTGCTCACCACGCGGCCATCGTTGGGATGCATGCGCGGGCCATAGGTGTTGAAGATACGCACGACCTTGATGTCCAGCGCGTGCTGCCGGTGGTAGTCGAAGAACAGCGTTTCGGCGCAGCGCTTGCCTTCGTCATAGCAGCTGCGGATGCCGATCGGATTGACCCGGCCCCAGTAGCCTTCCTGCTGCGGGTGTACTTCGGGGTCGCCATAGACTTCGCTGGTGGACGCCTGCAGGATGCGTGCATTCACACGCTTGGCCAGGCCCAGCATGTTGATTGCGCCGTGTACCGAGGTCTTGGTGGTCTGTACCGGATCATGCTGGTAATGCACGGGAGAGGCCGGGCAGGCCAGATTGAAGATGCGTTGCACTTCCACATACAGGGGGAAGGTGACGTCGTGGCGCATTAGCTCGAAATTGGGCAGGTTCAGCAGGTGCGCGATATTGCGCTTGCTGCCGGTGAAGTAGTTGTCCACGCACAGGACATCATGCCCCTGCTGGATCAGTCGATCGCATAAATGGGAACCAAGAAACCCCGCACCACCTGTGACCAGGACGCGTTGCATGAAAAACTCTCGAAAAGATGAAGGATAGGCGGGCATGGGCGTTCAATGCCCAGCTGGCAACACATTCTGCCACGATCTGTGCCCTTGGTTGGGATGTATTGGCGTGGAAAAGGTGCTAGTCGCTGATCGGACGCGTGGCGGGCTTGCCGCACCCTGGCACCAGGTCCAACCCCAAGGCAGCAGAAAATGCCGCCGTTCCCCATGCGGCCCACTTGATCACATCGCGCCGACGCAGCAGCAGGCTGTAAACCAGCACCGCTGGCACTGCAGCTGCCATCAGCTTGGCCAGATGCATCCGCCCTGCGCCAGTGCCCATGTAGCGGCGTATGGCGATCTGGCGTGAGCGTGCATAGTGGAAGCGCTTGATGAAGTCGGTGCGCACGCTGGGTGCCGAAGAAGCGCCGCCCTTGTGGAAGGCGCGTGCAGCCGGCTGCAGCAGGCATTGATGGCCGGCGTTGGCCATCCGCAGGCACAGGTCATCGTCTTCGTAGTAAAGGAAGAAGGCTTCGTCGAAGCCGCCGATCTCCCGGAATGCACTGGTCCTCTGCAATTGGCAACAACCGTGAATCCACTCGGCGGCGGTGAGCTTGTCAGGCACCGTGAACGTACTGTTCGTGCCCGGCCTGAAGAATGCCTGGCGGTGCGAGATCTGTGGAACGGTTTCGCTGCGCCAGTTCTGGGGGCCAACCACGCCGGCCTGGGGGTGGTCGCGCATGCAGTCCAGCAGGCATTGCAGGTCGGCCGGGGCGATGACGCAATCCGGGTTGAGCAACAGGGCGAACGGCGTCTGCACGGTCGCCATTGCCTGGTTGTTGGCGGCGCCAAAACCGGCGTTGCTGGTACGGGTGATCAGCCGTGCATGTGGAATGCGTGCCGCGATCCGGGTGGCAGTGCCATCGCAGCTGCCGTTGTCGACGATGACCACATGCGGGAACGGGGCGAGCGTGCTTGCCATCGCCTCCAGATGAGCCGAGCTGTTGTAGGTGACGCAGACAATGGTCACCTCATCAAACGGCGGACTGCGGCTCATGGCGTGGATTCGCGCGCTCTACCGATGCCATGCCAAGGGAAGCTGCCCAGCGGGATGCTGGCCATCAGCAGCATGAAAACATGGCGGTGGGTGAAGTTGCTCCAGAGCCCATTGGCCAGGCCGGCGGCCACATAGATGATGAGGATGCTGGCAAAGATACCCTTTTGCGGATCGCGCAGCTTGCTGACATGAACGGCAAAGGCCAGCAGCAGCGCCGCGAATACCAGCAGGCCAGCCACGCCTTCCTCGGCCAGGATGAGCAGGGCTTCCTGGTGCGGGTGACCGGTGATGAACGGTGCCGAGCCCGGGATGAGACGCATCTGTTCCACGTAGATGGATTCCCACTGGTTCAGGCCGTGTCCGAACACCGGGGCATCGGCGATGATCGGCAGGGTTTGCTGCCACAGCCACAGGCGGATGCCGCTGGACGTAGGCTCCTGGGCGACCAGATAGCTGTCCACTTCCTCGGTGATCGAGCTCAGCATGCGTTCGCGGATGCTGGGTGTGGACCACAGTGCGCCGATGGTGACGACGACCAGGCCGGTACTGATGATCAACGTGCGCCAGCCGCTGAAGCGGTGCGCAACCAGTCGGTAGATCCAATAGCCGAGCAGTGGCAGCAGGACGATGTAGGTGGTGCGGCTCTGGATCAACAGCACCGCATTGCACAGTACGACAGCGGCTGCGATCAGTGCAGCGATGCGTAAACCCCGCTCGTTGCTGTTGAAGGCCACAGCCACCAGCATCGACATCAGGATCAGGCTGGCCAACCCTTGCTGGGTGTATTCCTTGAACACGGTATTGCGCATTGACGGCTGGATTTCAGCCACCGCACGCTGTGGTACCAGGCCGAACTGCATCAGGTAGGAGATCAGCACCACCAGCCCGGCGGCGACAGCAAATGCTGCCAATGCACGCCAGCGCCAGCGTGAATCGCGCAGCAGGCTGGCAATGAGCAACGGGTACAGGCAGCCCCACATCGAGGCTTCGCCAAACGCAGGGGCATCTGAGCCAATCCATGCATGCAGCGCGCTGGCGAACAAAACGCTGAACCAGACCAGGAAGCCGAGGACCACTGGCTCACGTAGCGCGGCGCGCGAGCGTGCAAGCAGGTCCGTACCAGCCAGTGAACACAACAGGCTCAAGCCCAGCAGGATGTTGGTGGCGGGCTTGTTGAGGGGGGCAGCGAACAGCGTAAGCACCGCGCACCATTGGCCAACCGTCAGCAGCCGGCTGCGCAGTGCCTGTAACAGCGGGGGAGATTGGACCGCAGACAACTGATTCACGTGATGGATCACACCGGTTGGGCGTGGATACGCCGCTGGGAAAGTGGCAGTGACAGCAGAACGGCCACCGGGCAACCAGTCTGATTTCCAGTCGGTAGAACGATGAATTCTAGCGGTGCCAACCTGCATCTTCAACGAACCCAATCACGTGTTCATGGTGCATGCTGTTGCACGTTCAGCAAGGCAGGCAGTCGTTCAGTCAAGCGGTTTGTCGACGCCGGTGTTGGCTGATGTCGTCACCAACGGCTGCCCGTTCTGCAGCAGCCACAGCATGATGGTCTTCTGCCGCACGTAGTTGGCGCTGACGAAGGCTTCGATCAGGCCCGGCCAGCCATCCAGGAAGCCGCGCTTGACCACGTAGCTGCGGATGAAGCGCCAGCTCGGGGCGATGATCAGCTTGCCCAGGCTGGCGTGCTTGCCCTTGGCGAACTCATGCTCGGCCATCATCCGCGCGTACTTCTGCTTCTTGTCCAGTAGTTGCAGGAAGCTGCGGTAGGGGTGGTGCAGCAGGTCGCCCTTGAGCAGGGCGGCCGGGCCGTCCAGCGAGACGGCTTCGTGGATTTCGCGATCGCCGCGCCAGCCGCCGTGGCGGCGGTCGAACAGGCGCAGTACCCGGTCCGGATAGGCGGTGCCATGGCGCAGGAAACGGCCGAAGTACTCCGAGCAGCGTGCGAAACGGTAGCCGACCGCACGGGGGAAGCCTGCGTCACGCTCGGCCTCGATGGCCGCGCGCAGTTCCGGGTTTACCCGCTCATCGGCGTCCAGGCACAGCACCCAGTCGTGGCTGGCCTGTTCCACGCAGAACGCCTTCTGGCTACGGAAGCCGGTGAACGCACGTTGCACCACGCGGGCGCCAGCGGCTTCGGCCACGGCGACGGTGGCGTCGCTTGAGAAGGAGTCGACCACCACGATTTCGTCGCAGAACGCCAGCGAGGCCAGGCAGTCGCCAATGCGGTCGGCTTCGTTGAAGGCGATGATGCAGGCCGACAGGCGCGGGCGCTGGGCGGGCAGGGTGGTGCTTGGGCTGGGCATGCGGGGTCTGGCACGGGGGATCGGGCAAAGCCTAGCAGCGACGGCTTCCACTGGCGATGCGATAATTTCGGCATATCCGGGATATTCAGGAGTTCCCCACCGTGCCACGCCACTATCTGCTGTACGGGTCCGAGCGCTATGCGCTGGCCATCCTCCGCCCGCTGCAGGCGGCGATCCGCGCACGTGGTGATGAGGCGGCATGGTTCTTCGATGGCCCCGGCGCCAGTGATCTGACCGCCGACGAGACCTTGTTGACGGTAGAGCAGGTGCGTGCGTGGAACCCCTGTGCTGTGATCACCTCGTCCAACGCGGTGCCGCACTTCTTCCCCGGGGTGAAGGTCGAGACCTTCCATGGCTTTGACGCGGGCAAGCCGCGCCACATCTATATCCGTGGCTTCTTCGACCTGTACTGCACCACCGGCCCGCGTGATACCGCCGCGTTCTCCGAACTGGCACAAAAGACCGGACATTTTTCGGTGGTGGAAACCGGCTTCCCGAAGATCGACCCGTTCATGAGCCAGCTCAAGGACGAGCCCGATCCCGTGCGCGAGCCACCGGTGATCCTGTACCACTCCACCTTCTCACCGTCCTGGAGCGCTGCCGGCATCCTGTACGACGAGATCAAGCGGCTGTCGCAGACTGGCGAATGGCGCTGGATCGTCACCTTCCATCCGAAGATGGACCCGGAAATCACCGCCAAGTACCGCGCGCTGGAAGGCCCGTATCTGCGCTTCGCAGACGACGACAACATCCTGGACCTGTTCCCGCAGGTGGACATGATGTGCTCGGACACGTCCTCGGCGCTCAATGAGTTCCTGCTGACCTACAAGCCGGTGGTGACCTTCAAGAACCGCCGGCCCGGGCCGCAGCTGCTGGACATCGATGACCCTGCACAGTTCGAGGGTGCGATCCGTACCGCCTTGTCGCGGCCGCCGGAGTTGATGGCCGCGGTGCGCCAGTTTGCCGATCAGCTGCACCCTTATCGCGATGGCCAGTCCAGCGAGCGCATCCTGCAGGCGATCGATGATTTCATCGCCAAGGGCGGCCGCAACCGCAAGCCCAAGCCGCGCAACTGGTGGCGCAAGATCAAGCTGCGCAAGCGCATTGGCTATTGGGGCCCGGCGCGGGTTTGAGGATCAGCAGTTTCGCCTGGCCACGATGCCGGGGGTGAAGTCAGGTTGCAGCGACATGGGTGTAGCCCGGGTAAGCGCAGCGCACCCGGGAAGAGGACTCAATTCGGTGATTCGGCTTCACGCCTGATGCTGGTTCTGGAGAAGCTGGTTTTCCGTTGCCAGACTTTGGCGCGCCTCCCGCTTCCCGGGTGCGCTGCGCTTACCCGGGCTACGGGGCTGCTCCAAGCCCCTCTTCTCTTGCGGGAGAGGAAAACGCGTTGCCATCACCAGCGCAACTTGCGCCGCACCATCTCCCGCTCAAGCTGCGCCATCAGCGCACGCGCCTGCGCTTCTTCCAGAAAGCGCAGCTGCAAGGCCGGCGCGCCACCTGCGCCAGCGGTATCCAGCGTCAGTGTCGCGGTGCCGAATCGCCGGTCCAGCGGTGAGCGATCCAGTCGCAGGGCCTGCAACTTGTCCAGCTCGGCTACCCGCCACCAGCGGTTCCACCAGCCGCCACGAATGGCCACGCGCTGCGCGTCGATGTTGTAGCCGATGCGGCTTACCTGGCGGTGCGCCTTCAGCGCCGACCATGGCAGCCAGAGCAGCGGCAGCAGGCCCCATGCACTGCCGGTTTCGTATACCAGCAGTGCAGACAGCAGGCTCATCAATAGCAGCGCCGGCAGGCACAAGCGCCACCAGCCGCGGGTGCTTACCGGCAGCCATTGGGTGGGCGGCCATTGCAGCTGCGGTAGCAGGTGCTGCAACAGGCCGTCGCAGGCAGCGGGCGTTGCCAGCGGTGCCAGTTCCTTCAGCGCGCGCCCGTCCTGTTCCTGCTGCTGGCCGCCACTGGCGATGTCCACGCGTAGCTGGCGGCGCTTGAACAGCCGATGCAACGCGCCTTCGCGCAATGTCCAGGCCTGGATGCGACGGCGCGCCACGCTGCTGCGCACACGGGTGAACAGACCGCGTTCGACGGTGAGGCGGCGGTCGGCCTCGCTCAGGCGAAAGCCGTAGTACTGCACGATGGCCAAGCCCACCGAGAGCAGCCGCATCAGGACCAGCGCGAAGGCGAGCAGCAGCAGGCCGGTAGCGACCATGGTCAGCGTGCCCAGCTGCAGCTGGCTGGCATAGCCGAAGGCGTGGCGGCCCTGTTCTTCGATGAAATCGGAGGTGGTCCGGCGCGGGAACAGTTGGTAGGCCGCACCGATTGCCGCCGCCACAACGACCATTGCGCGGTTGGAAATAAGCCCCTGCCGCACCAGTTCGGACAGCGACAGGCTCAGCAGTACACCATCGGTGGGAGTGTCCGCTTGGTCGCCGGTTGGCGCTGCTTCGCTGCCGCCCTGGCGGATCAGCCGCTCCAGCTCCAGCGCCTGTGCCAGCTTGAGCACGCGCATTTCCGCTTCGGGCTTGTCGCCGCCAGCCGATTCCAGTCGCAGCTCGGCCACGCCGAACAGGCGGTGCAGCAGGTTCTGGTGCACGACCACATTGTGGATGCGCGCGAACGGAATCTCGCGACGGGTGCGCTCGAAGATGCCACTACGGATGCTGAGCGCATCGTTGCCGATGCGGTAGCGGTAACTCAGGTATTGCAGCACCGCGCTGGCGACCAGCGCCACCACGATCGCGCCACTGATCCAGTGGTGGTAAGGCAGGTCGTCATCGCGGCGGCTGCCGAACACCAGCAAGGCAACCAGCGGCAGCAGGAACTGCTGCACCTGCTGCTGCAGGGCGAACAGCCACGACCACGGATGCAGCCGTTGCTCGTCGCTGGGCACGGGGGGCGGGAGTTCGCTCACAGCGCGTCGTCGTGGTCGAGCTGCCGCGCCAGGCGATCACGCAGGCGTTCTGCATCGGCGTGCGCCAGTCCGGCCACGGCGACGGTGTTCATGCGGGTGCCGGCGGTATGCACGATCAGGGTCGCCAGGCCTGCCATGCGTTCCAGCGGGCCGCGACGCAGGTCCAGGTGCTGCACGCGCGATACCGGCACGTGGCTTTCGCTCTGCCACATATGGCCACGGCGTACACCGAGCGATTGCGCGTCCAGCCGCCAGAAGGTCAGTCGATGCCGGCGCCAGCCGAACCATGCGCCAAGCAGTGCACCCACTGCGGCTGCAGCCAGGGGAATCAGCAACCAGCTCGATTGGTCGGTAGCCAACACCAGCACCACGCTGGCGGCGCCAAACAGCAGGGCCATGCTCAGTGCCGAACCGGTGGCGGCGAACAGCGCGCCGCGCGGTGGCAATGGTTGCCACTGGATGTCGTCCGGCAGCGGCGTATCGAAGGCAGGAGGTTCAGTCATGCGCAGACGATATAACGCCGGGACCGTACAGCGGTAGGTGCGATGCCGCTGGTTGTTGTAGGAGCGGCGTCAGCCGCGAAGCCAAAGATACATCCGGCGCCCACAATAACGCCCCACCTTGAAACTGCGAGTGCAGGCCTTTCGGTGGCCTGCAGCCTCGGCAGCTTCGCGGCTGACGCCGCTCCTACAGAAAACCAAAACGCTTACTGCGCTGCCATGATCAGCGCATCTACATCCAGGTGGTGGCCGGCACGTGCGGCCTTGGTGCGCAGGTACTGCTCGTTTTCGTGGGTGATCTCGCCGGTCACCGGCACGCAGCCAACGACTTCGATGCCGGCCTTGCGCAGGTGCTGCACCTTGGTGGGGTTGTTGGTCAGCAGCTGGATGCGCTGCACGCCCAGCGCGCGCAGCATGGCCACCGCGCTGCCATAACGTCGCTCGTCGGCACCGAAGCCCAGTTGGGCATCGGCGTCGATGGTGTCCAGACCTTCGTGCTGGTAGCCGTAGGCACGCATCTTGGCGGCGATGCCGGTGCCGCGGCCTTCCTGGTCCAGATACAGCAGAATGCCGCCGCCCAGTTCTTTCAGCGTGCGCAGGCCGCGTCGCAGCTGGTCACCGCAATCGCATTTGAGCGAGCCGAACAGGTCGCCGGTGAGGCAGGACGAATGCACGCGTACCGGCACGATGCCGCTCATGTCCGGATTGCCGACGATCACCGCAACCTGGTCGCGCTGCGCCACACCGCCACGGAACACGGCGAATTCGCTCATGCCAACGTCACGCAGTGGCACCGGCGAGCGCGTCACCAGTTCGTAGTCCTGGCCGGCCTGGCCAGCACCTTCGTACAGGGCGGTGGTGTCCAGCTGCAGGCAGTCATCGAACGGGCTGCCTGCCGCGTCCAGTTCCACCGAGATCATGGCCGGCAACAGCAAGCCCAAACGCGCCACTTCCACCGTGGCTGCATCCAGCGCATTGCCATTGGCTTGCGCATCAGCCGGCGCGACCGCATCGCGCAGGTAGGCCAGTGCAGGCAGTTCGGCAAACGCGCGATCAGCCAATGGCAGATGGATGCCGTTGGCAGCGTTGATGCCCAGGGTCTGCGCGCGCGCTGCGCTCAGGAACAGGTAGTGGCGGCCTTGCGCGGCCTCGGCGAAGGCGGCGTAGCCTTCCGGCGAGCTGCTGTCCAGGGCAATGCTGGCCAGCCGTTGCCGGCCATCGCTGATCACTACCGGGCGGCCCGCACGGAGTTCGGCGGCGGCACGCTCGCAGCGGATGGCGGCGGTCTGGCCGAAGTAGGACGGGCTGGCAGAAACGGGGCTGTTCATTTGAAACCTTATGGGGGCCGTTGGCTGTCGAATCAATCGAGCGGCACGGGTGACGCAGTGTTGCAGCAGCAGGTTCAGTGCGGGTGACGGGCAGTGGCGTAAGGGTCGTGCTCGCCGCTGCCCGGCGGCCGCAGTGTGTAGCGCTTGTAGGTCCACTGGTACTGCGCAGGATCGCGGCGGGCGATGCGTTCGATGCCGGCATTGAGGGTAGCGGCGGCCAGTTGCAGATCCGGGTCGGCGATCTGGGCTTCGGCCGGTTCGATGTGCAGGGCGAAATCCAGGTTGGGTCCGGTGCGTTCGCACCAGCCGTACAGGAGGGTGGCGCCGGTACGTTCGGCCAGGCGATTGACCAGGGTCATGGTCAGCGCCTGCATGCCGAAGAACGGCACGAACACACCGTCGCCGTTCTTGGGTTGCTGGTCGGGCAGGATGCCGGTGGCGCCGCCTTCCTTGAGTACCTTGAACAACTGGCGCACGGCCGGGCCTTCGGCGCGAACCTGGCGCACGTTGTCGCCGCCGCGGCATAGCTGCAGGAATTCATCGCCGACCGGGTTCTCCGGCGGTGCATAGACGATGGCGATCGGCCCGCGTGAGGCCAGCCACTGGTTCAACAGCTCCCAGTTGCCGTAGTGCGGGGCAATCACGATCACCCCCTTGCCCGACGCCAGCGCGGCGTCATACAGGTGTTGGCCGTGGCGTTCGCGCAGGTGCCGGGACAGGTTCTGCGCAGGGTCGTGGGTCCACAGGTACAGGGTTTCCAGTGCCTGGCGGGCGGTGGTGCGCAGCACCTCGCGGTGCAGGCGCGCGCGCTGGGCGGGGTCCAGTTCCGGGTAGACCAGCTCCAGGTTGCGGCGGGTCACCCGGCTTTCGCGGGCATTGATGCTGCGCCACAGCCAGGCCACCGTGTCGGCCAGGGTCCGCTGCCAGGACCAGGGCAGGTGGGTCAGGGCACGGGCGAGGCGGTAATAGAGCTTGGCGGTGGATTGCGGTTTCATTCCCGCAAGTTTAGCCGCTGGCGCCCGGTGCTATGGTGCCCGGCCCCACAGCAGGAGCTGCCAATGCTTTGCCTGATCCAACGTGTCACCCAGGCCTCGGTCACCGTCGACGATGCCGTGGTCGGGCAGATCGGCCCGGGCCTGCTTGCCCTGGTGGGGGTGGAGCCGGGCGACGATGAGGCGATGCTGTCGCGGATGGCGGACAGGCTGCTCGGTTACCGGGTTTTCGCCGACGATGCCGGCAAGATGAACCGTTCCTTGCGCGATACCGGTGGTGGGCTGCTGCTGGTCAGCCAGTTCACCCTGGCCGCCGATACCCGTTCAGGCATGCGTCCGAGCTTCACCAGCGCCGCGCCGCCGGCCGAGGCTGAACGGCTTTTCAACCGATTGGTGGCTATCTGCCGTGAAAAACACAGCCCAGGGGTGGAAATTGGCCGCTTTGGTGCCCATATGGTTGTCAGCCTGATCAACGATGGGCCCGTAACCTTTCTGCTCAGACCGTAGCGCGCCGCGAACCCACCGCCCCGGCAAGCGCTATGCTGCGCTGGTATAATGCTAGGTTCCCATCTTCACAATCGCCGGTGGCGCGAGCATTACATGGCCAACGAACGTCCTGCCCAGCAAAACGACATCAAGCTTCTGATCAGCAAGGGCCTGGAACAGGGCTACCTGACCTACGCCGAAGTTAACGATCATCTGCCCGACGACATGGTCGATCCGGAGCAGATCGAAGACATCATCGGCCTGATCACCGGCATGGGCATCGATGTCCACGAAGTTGCCCCCGACGCCGACACGCTGATGCTCAGCGACGGCAACACCGGCAACCGTGAAGTCGATGATACCGCCGCTGAAGAAGCTGCTGCTGCACTTACCGCACTCGACACCGAAGGTGGCCGCACCACCGACCCGGTGCGCATGTACATGCGCGAAATGGGTACGGTCGAGCTGCTGACCCGCGAAGGCGAAATCGCCATCGCCAAGCGCATCGAAGAAGGCCTGGGCCAGGTGCAGGCTGCACTGGGCACCTTCCCGCTGGCCGTTGAGTCGGTGCTGGCCGATTACGAACTGCACAAGGAAGGCAAGAAGCGCCTGGCCGAAGTGATCGTCGGCTTCAACGACCTGGTCGAGGAAGCGCCGGCACCGGCCGTTGCCGAAGACACCAGCGACGACGCTGACGCAGACGGCGACGAAGATGATGACGGCGACGACGTCGAGGAAGAAGCCGGCCCGACCGGTCCGGACCCGGTGGAAGTGGCTGCCCGCATGGAGCAGCTGGCCGCCGACATGGCCAAGTTCAAGAAGGCCCACGCCAAGGGCGACGTCAAGGCCCAGGCCAAGCTGCGCGAGGAGATCTCGGCCACGTTCGTGACCCTGAAGCTGCCGCTGCCGCTGACCGACGTGCTGGTGCGCCTGCTGCGCGACACCATGGCCCAGGTCAAGTCGCAGGAGCGCCGCGTGCTGCACCTGGCCACCATCACTGCCCGTATGCCGCGTAAGGATTTCATCCGCTCGTGGGAAGGCAACCAGACGAATCTGGAGTGGGTGGAAGACGCCATCAAGCGTAAGCAGAAGTGGTCGTCGGCCCTGCGTGACGTCAAGGACCAGATCGTTGCCGAACAGCAGGCCACCATCGACCTTGAGAAGGACACCCAGCTGAGCCTGGACGAGCTGAAGGAAATCAGCCGCGTCATGGCCTACGGCGAAGCCAAGGCGCGCAAGGCCAAGAAGGAAATGGTCGAGGCCAACCTGCGCCTTGTCATCTCCATCGCCAAGAAGTACACCAACCGCGGCCTGCAGTTCCTGGATCTGATCCAGGAGGGCAACATCGGCCTGATGAAGGCCGTCGACAAGTTCGAGTACCGTCGTGGTTACAAGTTCTCGACCTATGCCACCTGGTGGATCCGCCAGGCGATCACCCGTTCGATCGCCGACCAGGCCCGCACCATCCGTATTCCGGTGCACATGATCGAGACGATCAACAAGTTGAACCGCATTTCCCGCCAGATGCTCCAGCAGTACGGCCGCGAGGCCACGCCGGAGGAGCTGGCCAAGGAAATGGACATGCCGGAAGACAAGATCCGCAAGGTGATGAAGATCGCCAAGGAGCCGATCTCGATGGAAACCCCGATCGGCGACGACGAGGATTCGCATCTGGGCGACTTCATCGAGGACACCAACGTGGAGTCCCCGATCGAGAACACCACCAACATCAACTTGTCTGAAACCGTGCGTGACGTGCTGGCTGGCCTCACCCCGAGGGAAGCCAAGGTGCTGCGCATGCGCTTCGGCATCGACATGAACACCGATCACACGCTGGAAGAAGTGGGCAAGCAGTTCGACGTCACCCGCGAGCGTATCCGTCAGATCGAGGCCAAGGCGCTGCGCAAGCTGCGTCACCCGAGCCGTTCGGAGCAGCTGCGCAGCTTCCTCGACATCGAGTGAGTGGTGGCTTGCAAGTGATTGCTGGCGCGTAAGCGCTGGAATGAAAAACCCCGCCTTGGCGGGGTTTTTCTTTGCGCGGATGGCGGTGGATCGGGTTGCAACCACCGCCAGGACCTGGCCAGTAGTGCCGCCATGCGCGGGCGTTGCGCTGTGCGCAATACGCGCACATCAAAAGCAGACACAGGGAAGTAGTCGCACGCTGCAAGCTCCACTACACTGTGTCGTCGCTACGGGCCTATAGCTCAACGGTTAGAGCAGAGGACTCATAATCCTTTGGTTCCAGGTTCGAATCCTGGTGGGCCCACCATTTCATAGTCCGGCGAAGTCCAGTGAAGTCCGGAAAGTGACTGAAATGAAGGGTTTTATAGGGGTTTTTCATCCGATCTAGTTCGATGTCGTCCGGCGACATCCGATTGGATTGTGAGTAACGGTGTGAGTAAGATTGCGGGGCTGGCCTCCGTTACTCACAATTGCGTTACTCACACACATGCTGACTGACACCAAGCTCCGTAGTCTCAAGCCTCAGAACAAGGTTTTTCGACTCGCAGATGCCAATGGGCTTTGCATCGAAGTGCGGACGACGGGCGCCAAGATCTGGCGCTACCGCTACCGATTCGGCGACAAGGCCAACATGCTGACTATCGGGGAGTATCCGCTTGTCTCTCTGGCGGAGGCGCGCGCTGAGCGTGATCGGGCCCGAGCACTGGTAAAAAAAGGTGTGGATCCGAGTCTGGTGGCGAAAGTGGAGCGCGCTGCTAAGCAAGAAGAGGCGGGTAACACCTTCGGTAGCCTTGCCGAAGAGTTGATGCTCCAGCGTGCGAAGACCCTCAGTGCTGGCTCGGTTGTTCGCGAGCGTCGGATGCTTGAGAGAGATCTGGGCGGTATCGCCGAGTTGCCGATCCGCAGTATCACTGCGCCGATGTTGTTAAAGGCGCTCAGGAAGATTGAAGCGCGCGGAGCGGTGGAGACCGCGCATCGAACCAGGGCCGCCGCTGGCCTCGTTTTCCGTTATGCCATTGCTACGGGGCGCGCCGAGAACAACCCTGCCCTTAGCCTTGTGGGTGCTTTGTCTCCAACGAAGACGACGCATTTCTCGAGCCTGACCGAGCCTGAAGAGGTTGCCAAGTTGCTCAAGGCTATTTATGGCTACCAGGGATCCCCTATTGTTTCTGCGGCCTTGAAGCTATCCGCGCTCCTGTTTGTTCGCCCGGGGGAGCTCCGAGCAGCGCGTTGGTCGGACATCGATCTGCAAGCTGCAGAGTGGCGCTACACCACCAGTAAGACCCATACGGCGCACATCGTCCCTCTGGCACTTCAGGTCACTGACGTTCTGAAGGAGGTTCGCCCGCATTCGAGGCGCAGTGAGTACGTGCTTCCCAGTGTTCGGAGCATTTCGAAGTCGATCAGTGAGAACACGATCAATGCGGCCCTGCGAAACCTAGGTTTCGATGGCACGATGATGACTGCTCACGGTTTCCGAGCCATGGCTCGAACGTTGTTAGACGAGGTTCTGGGGTTTCGGCCAGACTTCATTGAGCATCAGCTTGCCCATGCCGTTCGAGACCCTCTTGGGCGAGCGTACAACCGTACGACGCACCTAAAAGAGCGTAGGAAGATGATGCAGGGATGGGCTGACTACCTGGATAAGCTGCGAGATCGGAAAGCTGACTAGAGGCCTGAGATCCTTCAGGCCATCTATACGACTAACGCAATCGAGTCGGTGAATGTGAGGGTGCGAACACTAAGCAAGCACCGCGGCGCGGATCCGAGCGACGAAGCTCTCGTCAAACGAGCATGTGTAGGTTTTTGTGTAAACGGAACTTGGAATCACCTCGATTTGAAGCCGGCCATCATTCGGGAGCATGTCCGTTCCTGGCCGAGGCTGTGTAAAAACTCCCGGGCGCGGTGCTGGCGACGACGATGCAGCCAGTTTGAGCAACCAGCACTGCAGCAAAAGAACGTGATGCTCAGGCTGCGATGGCCCGCACCATGCCCTCGGTGCCCATGATCTTGATCATCCGCTTCATGTTGTAGGCCAGAACAGCCAAGCTGATCTCCGTTTTGACCTTCGATAGCGTCTTGGTCAGCAATGGCGTCGTGCCAAGCCACGATTTGAGCGTACCGAAGACATGCTCCACCGTCTGCCTTCGTGCCACGGCAGCTTCTGGCCTGGCATCCAGCAGCATCTGCATTCGCTCGAGCACATGCTCGTGCTCCCATCGTCCGATACGCCTGTAGCTGGCAGTCGTGCACTTCTTCCGGATCGGGCAACGGGGGCAGGCGGATGACCAGTACTTATGCAAGATCAGCCCCTTCTCCTCTGTTGTGAAGCGGTGGATCGCCCGTTCGCCCGCCGGGCATTCGTACTCATCGGCGGCTGCGTCGTAGACGAAGTCGCGTTTGTCGAACCGACCTTTGGCCTTGGCGTTGGATGTAAGCGGCTTGGGTACCAGCGGGATGACGCCTGCCTCCTCGCACGCCGGGATCTCCGGGGCGCTGAAGTAACCGCGATCCGCAAGCGCCGTCATGTGTTCGGCGCCAAGGGCATCCTTGGCTTTGATCGCCATGCGTGAGATCTGCGAACGGTCGTGACCGTCATTCGTCACGTCGTATGCAACGATCAGGTGGTGCTTGGCGTCGACGGCCGCTTGCACGTTGTAGCCCACGGTGCCGGTTGCGCGCCCGCTTGAGGTCATTGACCTCGCGTCCGGATCCGTCATCGAGATCTGGCGGTCTGGAGAGACCTCAAGCTCTTTCTCGATGCTGTCCAACTTCTCCACCTGAGCATGCAGCTTGGCCAGCTTGTCCTTCAGGTGCGGCACGCGGCCCTCCGGCAGCAAGGCCGGGTCGCGATCTGCACGGTCCAGTTCGGCTAGATAGCGGGCAACGCTGTCCTCCAGTTGCTTCCGGCGCCCCTTGATCTTGCCGACGGTGAAGTTGCGATAGGTGCGTTTGAGCCAGCCGGCCGCATGCTCGGGCGACCACTGCCGCTGGATCTTCTCTGCCACGCGCGCGGCCAAGGCTCGATGCAACGCCAGCTTACAGGGCTTGGGGCGTTGCGCCCGGTCCCAGGTGGCATGGTCGGCTTGGCTGGCACGGTAGCCTTCTCTGCCTTCGTTACGTCCGATCTCGCGACTGATCGTAGAAGGCTCCAGCCCCAGCGATGTGGCGATGGCACGGATCGACGCCCCTGCCGCCAGACCGCAGGAGATTTCCTCGCGTTCGGCCAGGCTCAGCGCCCGCGGAGATCGTCGCCGCACCGGCGGACGAACGCCGCCATGCTCGGCCAGAATATTCCGCACTGATCTGTGATGACGGTCAAACAGAGACGCGATCTGGTGCAAGGACTCGCTCTGCTGCCAGCGATCCCACATTAGCGACTTCTGGGTGTTGCTCGTGCAGGCTACTACGCTTGGCTCAATCATCTAGTGTCTGACCGAGCCCGCGAAGACGCGCGTCTTCTGCGTCTCATACGCGCATCGTTCATTGCCAGCCACGGGATCTAGGGTGCCCCGAGGGTGCTGCAGGATTTGCGCGAACGTGGTGAGACCTGTAGCAAGCATAGCCAACAAACTGCTCAGCAGATCGTTGGGTACTTCATGTTTGCGTGAACTCGTGGTGTCTTCAGGTCAGATGGCAGTTTCCTGCTGGTGACCTGTTTACACAAAATCTAGGACAGGCCCGATCATGGATCCATGTCGATTAGTGCTCGATCGTGGGCTTCCAGTGTCCCCGCGTCGCCTTGATGCTAGGAGGCTGTGCCTGGACTGAAAGCCGTGACGAATTGGCTAGATCTTGGCTCGGCGTTTGGCTCGTGCTTTCCAGTCATCATGCAATGAGCCCTCTGCCCGTCCCCCGACCAGCGGCCACTAGAAGTGGTTGACAATAATTGTTAACATTCCTGCTTGTATCTATCTTAAGGTGCCGAAGAGCAACTATGAATTCCTGGTCTGCTGGAGCGGCGATCAAAGCGCGGCGTAAGTCCCTTGGTCTTTCCTTAGACGATCTTGGCGATCGACTTGGGGTTACTAAGTCCTTTATGAGCTACGTTGAATCGGATGAGCGCCCTCTAACCGAGGAGCAGGCAGAGGCGCTCTCTCCCGTCCTAGGGCTTCCAGTCGACTTGTTGCTGCTAAGTTCCGGGCGTCTGCCGCTTGACGTAAGGCGGGCTATTTCCGCAGACGCGGCTGAGGTCACGGCTTCTGTGCGGCAGCGATACGAGCAGCGCGCTCTCTTTTACCCCGACCGGCCTCTTCAGGCGCTACCCCCTGTTTCACTCCACGAGGAAGGGGTGTTCTCCCTGGCGGGTATCCCAGACCGCGTGGAAGTAAGCAAGAGCACGGCGGAATACCGAGCGCATAGCTACCACACCAAAGTTCCACCGGAGGCGATCAAGCCCTTTATCAGGGCCCTCACGAAGCCAGGTGACTGGATTCTGGACCCGTTCTCTGGATCAGGAATGACCGGTGTCGCGGCGCTCGCAGAAGGGCGGAACGCGATTCTTTCCGATCTGTCGCCCGCAGCTGTCCACATCTCCCGGAACTACACAAAGCGGTGTGATCCCAAGGAGTTTGAGCGTGCCTTAGAGGCTGTCGCCAGGCAAGTTGAGCCGACGATGCGTTGGCTCTATCGCCCTATAAAACAACCTGAAAATACCGTTGAGTACACGACTTGGAGTGACGTATTTCAGTGCAGTGAGTGTCAGAAGGACATTCTTTACTGGGACGTGGTGCATATCGCAGGTGGAACTGACGCGCAGGGCCTAACGTGCCCGCATTGCGAATCTTATTTGCGCAAGGCTGATCTGCTTTGGCTGAGTGAACAGCCGGTGCGGACCCACTACTCGACGGGCGGAACCCGCATTTCTACGCACGAACCGACACAGGATGAACTCGAACTGATTGAGGAGGCCAACGCGGCCCCGATCCCATACTGGATACCACAGGTTCCATTCGGGCCAGACCGAGAGATGTGGCGTGCATCGCATGCCTCCATGGGAATCAATGACGTTAGTAACTTTTTCACGCGTCGCAATCTGCATGCACTCGCAGCACTACGGCACGCAATTGTTTCCACATCCGAAGGGCGCCTGAGGGAAGCCCTCATGTTTGCCTTTACTGCATGTGTGAATCGCGCATCGCGGCGCTATCAATGGAACGCAAAGCGGCCGACAAACGTAATGTCGGGCACGCTTTACATCTCCTCATTGCGATACGAGTGGAATGTGTGGAGCTTGTTCCGCCGTAAAGCGGCCGACGTCCGGCGATACTTCGAACGCTTTCCGGCTGCCAGTGCGACCGTGCAGGTAATGAATAGATCTGCGACAGACCTCTCCTGTTTACAGGATGGTTCGGTTTCTATGGTCTTCATGGATCCTCCATTTGGGTCCAACATTTTCTATGCCGACAGTTCCTTGCTGTGGGAGTCATGGCTCGGTGATCTGACAGACAACACCGAAGAGATCGTTATTAACCGTAGTCGAGGCCGGGTGGGTGGTGGAAAGACGCTGGACGATTATGGCCAGTTGATGTCGAGGGCTTTTGCAGAAGTGGCCCGAGTTTTGAAGCCAGGCGGATATGCTGTGCTAGCTTTCTCGAACTCAGATGATCAGGTTTGGATTGAGGTTCAGAAGGCGATGGCTGCATCTAAGCTAGAAACTGAAAGTGTGCACATCCTTGACAAGGGGCAGCCGTCAATAAAAGGCGTCAAAGGCTTGACTGGGAAAGAGAACGTCACGACGCTTGATCTACTGATCACAATGCGAAGCCCCGCGAGGCCCTCTAAGCTGGGTGCAGGCGATATCGCGACGTCAGCCTTCATTGATGGCACGGTAAAGGCAGCATTGAGTAGCGGTGGTAGGCGTATCGATGATATTTATTCCTCGGTCATTCAGACGCTTTTGGCCAGGAAGTACAGCTTGTCGGGCGTGACTATGCCAAAAATTGCCGAACGGTGCTCCCGGCTTGGCGCCAAATTAGTAAAGGGTAAGTGGAGTTTGGAAACCTTGGAAGCTAGGGGCAAGCGGGATACCGTTAAAGAGTATCTATCAGGCAAAAACAGTTTGCCGATGGCGAAGTTGAGCGTCGCACCAAAGAGACCGCCGACTACGCCGTTAGTGCCCGGAGGGCGCAACAGTGCGCTGTACACGGCGCATAGTTACCACACTAAGGTTCCTCCAGAGGCGATCATTCCGTTCATCGAGCATTTCACCAAGCCAGGGGATTTAATCCTTGATCCGTTCTGTGGCTCGGGCATGACGGGAGTTGCCGCTGCACTGTCAGGACGAATGGCCATCCTAAATGATCTGTCACCTGCTGCTGTGCACATGGCATGGAATCACACGCATCCGTGCAAGCCAGTCGATTTGGAAAATGCCTTTGCCGAGATTGAGGAAAAGGTCGGTCGGCGAATGCTTGATATCTACGGGACGGAGGATGTCAATAGAAATCCGGCTGTATTGCACTGGACCATGTGGAGTACCCGGCACAAATGTCCGCACTGCGGCAAGAAGTTTGCGCTTTGGGATGCAGTCGATCATTCAGAGGGGCGAATGGGCGCGTCCATTGCTTGCCCCCTCTGTGGGGATGAGATCTCGAGGAGAAATCTCCCAACTATTGATTCAGTGCCTGTGTGGCTTGCTTATGAAACGGCAGATGGCAAGCGCTTCGAACGTAGGGCTGAGAAAAAAGACGTCACTAAGGCGTTAGCGTTCTCGCGAGCGGATATTTGCGACTGGTTTCCGGACGTCCATATCGGTCCCGACCGTGAAATGTATATCCGCTGCGCTCTCCAGAACAAGAATATTGGTGAAGTGGCAGATTTCTACACTGACAGAAATCTGCTGGCGCTGTCGTTAATTTGGAGGGCCATCAGCGAGATAGGCGATAAACGCAAGCGTTTGGCGATGGCTTTTGCTTTCACGAATACCGCCTGGCATGGCACGCGCATGCGACGCTACAATGCACGTGGTGGGCAGCGGCCACTCACCGGGACGTTGTACATTCCGCAGCTATCGTCAGAGTGCAACGTTCTAGAGGTTATGCGAAACAAGATTGCCCAGCTGAAGAAATACTACACAGCCTACCAGCCGAAGGCTGAAAAAATGCCCTTCGTCCTGAACGGAAGCGCGACTGATCTTTCGAAGATACAAAATAGCAGCATTGATTACGTTTTCACTGATCCGCCTTTTGGCTCAAATCTCTTCTATGCGGACTGTAATCTCATTTGGGAATCTTGGTTGGGTCGCATTACCGATCCGACGAGCGAGGCAGTGGTAAACAAATCGCTGACGGTATCTGCGGGCGGAAAAACCCTTGATCGTTACGAGTCATTGATGACCGCCGCCATGCGAGAGATTGCGCGAGTCTTAAAGCCAGGAGGATGGGCTACTGTGGTATTCCACAACACAGATGGCCGGGTCTGGGCTGCTCTTCAGAGCGCAGCAAAGGAGGCTGGATTTGAGTTCCATGAAGCCGCCTCATTAGATCGAAAGCAGCAGAGTCACAAGGGATATAAAGGGCGCAATGGGCAGGAGGATGTTGCTCATTTTGACGTGGTGATGAACCTTCGCAAGCCGGAGAAAGCAAAGGTCGTCACTTCAAAAGCTATTAAGGATTTCGATCTGCAAGCTATGGTCTCAGAGCTTGCGGCTGACAAAAGATTTGCTGTCCGTGGCGTGCAAGGGATACACGCAGAAGTTATGCGTCGTTTGGCTTCGACTGCCGCGAGTGTATTTGTGGATTTTTCACAGGTGCGAGATGTGCTGGAAAATGTATCGAAGAAAAAGCGCGCTTCAAAGAAGGTTGCTCTTATCGAGTAGTGATCGCATTAGGTCCGTGAGAATCAAAGACTCTGCGCCATCCGGCCTCGCCGGAATGGCGCCGACTCCGTCAAACGTCTCGATCTCGTCAGGCGAGTTTCTTCGCTCCTTATCGCGTTCGAAGAAGACGAACTCGGTGCCTGGGTAAACTACAAATGAAGATTGCATATTCGATATCGCGTCTCGATAGGTGTGCATTTTGTATATATCCGCACGGACGAATGTTGCTTCATCATCTTGGGTGTCTTCCAGCGAGCTTAGCCAATTCAGTCGATACTTCGCGTCAAACGCATGACGAAGACTACCCAATGTGACGACAACGTCAGGTCTGAGTGGGGTCGAATAGGCAGTACCTGCTGTTCGTGTATACGACGGGTTGAATGCGACAGCGATGCTTGGTGATAGTTGGACCTGTAAGCCGCGGTCTAATCCTTCACCCATGTCATTGCGAGATATCGAGACCGGGCCGTTCATGAGCCCAGATGCTGCAGAGACCGACTGAAGCACTTTGAGAAATACCCAGTACTCATACAGCAGGGCAACATCCTTGCCTTGCAACAGCCGCTGTATTGCTCTTTCGGACGTTGGTAAAGATTGATGGGCTCCCAATGCTATCCAAACTCCGAGAAGGTCCTTGTATCCCTCCGCTTTAGCGAGCGCTTGGGTAGGTCCCGCAAAGGATGAAAGAATACCCACATCAGAAAGAAACAGCGCTCTGCTGGCGGACTCGAGGATCGTTGCCATCTCCCTGCAGTCAGCCCGCATCTGCCAATGAAGGGCTTTCTCATCCAAAAATCTGTATACGACAGTCAGGCAGTCCGCCAAGAAGTGCTTGATAAAGCGGTTCTCGGGGGTGTCGTAGGATAATCGCCGAGATGGCACTGAAACTTGGGTCGGGAAGTGCTCCACCGGAGGATGCCCAATCCCAAGGGCCACTGCCAGCGGATTTCCATTCATCGCATCATGGCTATGGACCGTGACTAGCCTCTCAGGATGATTGAATATGTTGGTCACCGACCGCGCGTCGAAGTTGCGTGCTCTCTCTACGGGGACGACGGGGCGTTCCAGTACAAAATGCCGCGTCGGGTTCCGTTCCACAGCTTCGAAGTAGTCTTGCAATCGCTCTCCGGGAGGCAGTCGGAGGATGGCCTCGCGCAGAAACTGTAGCTGATGGTAAGGGATTGGGGAGCGTTGCTCCCCGGAGGCATTAGCCGCAAACCATGTAGGGGATCGCCAGCCGAAGACCAAACTGGAGGAAAGCTGCGAAACCTGTTCTAAGAGTCCCGAAATTCCGTCATCGCCCAACTTAGTCGAAGCTACTTGCAGTCGTACACCGGCTAGGCGGGCCATTCCGACGAAGTTCTTAAAGGCCAAGACGCCAATTCTTTCGCTAATGGGTTCGTAGCCGACCTCTACCAGATCGCCAATCTCAGCAGGCGATGGAGGATGCGCTAGTTCAATGACGTATTCCACGTTCTCATCAAGACTTAATAAGTCGCCTACGCAAGCCGCGCGTGCCTCGATGTCGCGCTTGGCGCGGTAGTGGAAAGCAACCTTGGTCACTTGAAGAAACTTACGAAGCCGAAACCCCGCAGCCTGTCGAGCATCTCGAAACCACGCTTGTATGACATGGGCAATTTCGCAGCATCGTTGGACTTGATCGCTTGGACATCTTGACCGGGGCTTGGTTGTGTAAGTTCACGGAAGTACCACAGCAGCGAACAAAGGGTTCCTTCCAGACGAGCACGATTGCCCTGAATGCGCGGGAGTACCTTCTGCAGGAGTGCGCCATCCAAAGCTCTCAGCATGGCCGTGTCATTGGCATCTTCCGGAAGAATGCTGTTGTAGATCTGCATGAAGAGGCTGATCTCGGCGGCGGAGCGGTAGCCAAAGTGGAGTTGAGCCCTTTCGAGAATCCTGTTGATAGCTACCAGATGATCGTGAGTGTCTTGAGGAAGTGCTTTGAAGTTGGCAGTCGTCGCAAGGCTGAATGCGGGAAGTGTGGTGGGGTAGCGGTAGGCGGGTGTTGCTCCAGAAGCGACACCGTTTCGGACGCCTTCCAGGTCTACGTCGTTGAACTCGATCACCATTGAGCGATCGAGCACCTTAGGGCTAAACCCGAAGGTTGTTTCATCCACATTGACCGTGCCGGTAACGATGAAATTTATGGGGATCTCTAAAGAACTGGGAACGCTCACTTCCGTAGCGGTATCACCTGGGCCGATGATGGTTGCGGTGGCGGCGGGTTGCCGATGCAACGAGATCGGCTGCTGACTGATGCTCCCATCCGGCTGGTAGCGTCGGCTTTCAGCACAGGCAAGCCAGTCGCTGAAATAGTGCTCGATACGAGCAAGATTCATTTCATCGAGCAGCATGAAGAAGCGATCCGCTGCGACCTTATTGGTGGCTTCTTCCAGGACTCTGGATGCACGCAGCATGAGGTCGAGAGCTTGAGTCGATTCGTACTTGCCGGTGATCGGGTTCACGAAGCCCATGATGGACTGGTTATCTATCCAATCAGGCCGTACGGGCACCAAAGCGAATCGGGAAGGATCCGGTGCGCCTTTGCTGGGGACAAAGGCAAAGGCGTGGCCTGAAGGAACATCTTGTGTCGCCGATGTAGTGGCCTTCGCTTCAGCACTGGTTGTCGAATAGAACTCTGCTACGAGTTCAGCCATTTTTGATTTGCCGGTGCCGCTTACGCCAGCAAGGATGACAAAGGGTTTCGCTGCCAGCGATGCGACATACCTGGCAAGCAGGTCGGGGTCGAAATAGAAGCCTCGGTTCAAGCAGAACCGCCAAAGAGAATCATTGGTGCTTTCGGCGGTCGTAGTCATGGCGGCAGTTTTCATCGAGCCTTTGAGCAGGGCTTGATGATATCTAAGGTACTCCGGGAATAGCTCTGGTTTTAGAGTAACGATGTCGGCGGTCCCAAACGCGCTGCTCTTTGTGAGGTGGTGCATCCCCTCAACGAGAGCTGCTTGGATATCCTTTTCCTTGAGTTGCACAGAGGGCGAGCCTTCGCCCTTCTCCATTCGCTTTTCGAGCCAGCGCCGGTCATAAGCTACGAGAACCCGACGTCCAGGGGAGTAACCCAAGATGAGGTCAGTGGCTCCGTCGTAGTCCATGCCTTCGGCTTTGGATGGGGCGTTTGTGATCTGGATTCGATATTCTTCGTCAGCTCGGAAGCCGCCTCCGTGGGTTACCTCGTATACCCAGAGTCGAAATTTTCTGACCGTGCCATCGTTATCTTTCCATTCGAATCTGACCGGATTTTGCGGTGCTCCAGGTTGCATGATGCACTTGTATCCCTCGGAGGCGAAGCCGCTGGTCATCTCCTTCAGGTCTTGTATTGACAGAGCCATCTTCGGATTCTTGTGTTGGGTATCGGTATGGGGCGATCGATATTCTCAAATCTCTAAGCTCAGGTAAATGCTCCGAGGCTCCAATAAGTGGCTGTTTGCCGTGAAGTTCCGCCGCGATGGGATGGAACTACCCTCTTTTCGCCCTTCCCACCAGATTGTCGGGCACAGAGAAAAGTCAATCCTTGTGGGGCCAGTCTTGAGGAGGGGCTCACGCTGCAAGTTGTCAAAAGTAATGACAAGGCGGATGGAGGTCTTCTGCCTCTGGTTCTGATTGATCGCAATTGGCCAGTAGCGGCAAGGTTGCTCAGAGCATAGTCGAAACGCCACTTAGGTCAAACGGCCAGGTTGCGCAGAACCAAGTTCTTCTCGAAAAAAATGATCCCATGCTCCCCTGCGGGGCTTCGCAAACGTTAACTGACGCCTCAGTGTAGCCCAAGGCAGCATCCTTGCTGATGCTCGGTGTGGCGAGCGCTTGTAGGCACTTGGAGGCTGCGAAATGCGCGAGGAGTCCCGGCGCTTCTGGCAAATTTTGCCGGCGCGAGGTGCGCGCGGTCCGGGCCAGGTCGGTGAGTGCCGCTGGGCTCTCCCCTTTCACCGCACACTGGAGACTTGTAAGCAGGCGGTCGAGAGCGCCTTGGCTCGAGCAGCGCAGGCACCACCGCGTACAGCCGGAACGCCTGCGTAGCCGCTTTCGTCGATTCGGAAGCTTTCCACTCTGCTGATAGCTGGCTGCGATCAGCAGCGGATTCAGAACGATTAGGACTCTGCTGATTTTCTCTCCACGCTCAAGTGCCCTTCCGCATTGGGTCGCTACGAGTCTGCGAAAAATTCAGAGCGGCTCGTGTGCCTGTCTGCTTTGTTCAGAGATGCAAGGTCGTCGCCTATGCTTCCCATCATGATAGTCGCCCATTTAGAGGTGGATGGCTTCTGGTTGGATTTACTTTCTTTTGGGCGCATAGGACGAATCTTTTGGACGGTAAGGGACTCCGCTCTTCTGTGCTGAGCCCAGCCAACCCTGGCTAGAGTTGGCGACGCAGGTTTGGTCCCCGTGCATTGATATGGAGATGTACTAGATAATGCGGAACCGTCGCAAGGCATCTTCAGCAAGGAGCCTGTCGGGTGTTAGTCGCTCCTTGGATAATCTCATTGCCCGCTTCGCTTCCGCTTCCGCTGCACGTTCCGAGCTTCTTTGGCGAGCTTGGTCTGGCCCGCCAGATAGACTCTGCGCTCTCTGCCGAAGGCCCGAAGCTCGTTCTCCTTCACCTCGCGTGCGACGCCGTCGAGGTCAGGAAATACAAAGGACGGGGTGACGCCCAAGACATGAAGTTCTTGGCGGATTCTGATCGCCGCATCATTGGGGATAATTATCTTGGTGATCAATGGTCGGGTGCATTGGTAGTAGTCGAGCGGATCCAAGTTTGTCCCATGTAGCGAGAAAAGACCGGCTTGGGCGCGGATTCTTGGTGAGATCTGAGGTGAAAAAATACAGATTGGGGCGTATGTGCTGATCTCGTCTGAAGCATTCATGGGCCTGGTGTATGGTCGCCAAGTCTCGTAGTTCTGCGCGACGTCCACGGGTGTAGTTACGCCCTCATGTAATACTGCATTGATCTTCTCGGGATTCATTAGGAACACAGCGGCAGAGTTAGGTGCAAACTCTTGAATTGGGTCGTCGGGACCGTCTGGAACCGGTTGATTCGGTGCTCCGCTAAGCACGCCGTCGACTGCGAAGTACAAAGCAACCAGAGCATTTGAGGTCCAATCGAGTAGGCGAGTAGGGACTCCATGGTGCTGCATAAGGAACAGCCACTCGAAGTCGTTACGAGGCGTGGTTGAAAGGAATGGTATTGCTCTACGCTTGAAATCTTCAAGCATTCGTTCTGGGCTCGGCCCCGTGTCGACGACACCCCTAGCTCGGAGGATCTCGTTGCCAGCTAGTGGCTCACCCCGCGCTCCAATCAATGGGATTGTATCCCGCAAGACAGATGGCAATAGCCTGTGGGCTGCCTGAGATTGGCCTCGCATCCAGACGGGACCATCTTCGCGCTGAACTAGCGCCTGGACCTGTTTAACGAAGGTAGCCACGCTCTCAATCTTGATCAGCGTCGGACCGTTTGCTGTACCTGTATTTCCTTCTTTCATTGCGCTTCCATTATGAAGAATTCGCTCTTGGAGTCGAGGATTCTCAACTCCGCGGACACTGTGCTCATCGCTTTACGGAGATACAGATCGATTCTAATGCTCCGCTCAATCGCGTCAATTATTGTCAGGCAGTCCGGTGCTGGCCGTGCGTTAGTGATCTTGTGCTCGGGTCGGGATCAGGAAGATTCAGGAGGTTACGAGGCGTGTTTTTTCCTCTTGGGGATTGTTTCGAGGTGTCGCATTGATTGGAACTTATTTCAGACCCTTAGTACTACGATGAAGCAGGATCCCCCTGCTTTGCGTGTGCGCCGCGCATTGGCGTATCGCTCCGAGTATTAGGTATGAAAGATAAATCCGAGTTCCTCTACTGCGTCTTCATTGTGGCCGCGGCCATCTTGTCGGCGGTAGCCCGTTGTTCGTTCACCCGCCCCGACCAGTTCGGTCGCGATTCCTACGACTAAATCAACAATCTAGATAGACCCGCAAGGCCCGGCATTGTCCGGGCCTTGTGCGCTATGCCGTCTAAGAAAGGAGATCGAGATGCATCACGTTGAAACCATGGCCTATGCAGGCCAAGTCCCATGGCATGGCATCGGAAGTCAGCTGGCTCCAGGGCAGTCCATTGAAGTATGGCGCGAGCGCGCCGGCATGAACTGGTCCTTGGAGGAAGCCGAAGTGCGATTCGCCGCCGCGGCCGAAGATCAGTATCTCGTTCGGGCGTTCCCCGGGCAGAAGGTGCTTTATCGCTCTGACACCAAGCGACCGTTGGCCGTGGTGTCCAAGCGCTATCAGGTAGTCCAGCCGCGGGAGATCCTGGAGTTCTACCGCGACCTGACACGGCACAGCGGCTTTGAGCTGGAAACCGCTGGGGTTCTTCGCGGCGGACGGAAGTTCTGGGCATTGGCCCGTACTGGACAGGGTGTGGCCCTGAAGGGCCAGGATCAGGTCAATGGCTACCTTCTTCTGGCTACGGCCTGTGACGGAACGCTGGCTACCACCGCCCAGCTCACCTCAGTTCGCGTGGTGTGTAACAACACCCTGCAGATCGCTGTTGGGGATCGAACCGGAGCCATCAAGGTCCCGCACCGCAGTGCCTTCGATGCTGACAGGGTCAAAAGCCAGTTGGGTATCGCCGTTGAGGGCTGGCATGGCTTCGTGGAGCGGATGCGGATCCTCTGTGAGACACCTGTGAACCCTGATTCGGTCGATTGGGTTCTGCGGAATTTGCTCACGTATCCGGCTGCTCAGAATGGGAAGGCAGTCGTGAATGAGCAGGCTGTTGCCAAGGTGCGGGCGCTGTATGACGGGCAGGGTAGGGGTGCTAGCTTGAAGACCAGCAAGGGCACCGCGTTCGGCTTGCTCAACAGCATCACCGAGTTCGTGGACCATCATCGGCGGGCGCAGAGTACGGAGAACCGCTTGGATGCGGCCTGGTTCGGCCAAGGGGCATTGCTAAAGCAGAAGGCTTGGAAGGAATTGTTAGGGGAAGCCGCATGAACGTCTTGCTGCAGAAGCAACGCCTGGAAGAGCTACCTGGCGGCTTGAACGAACGTGACAGCTCCGTCCTCTCTCAGGCATTGGAAATCCTAGAGAGCAGAGCAATGGTCAGTGGCCTTCTATTGGGAGATCCGGATGTTGCCGGCAGGTTCTTCCGTCTGCGTCTAGGCAATGAAATCCGCGAGCACTTCGAGGTGGCGTTCCTCGATGCGCGTAACCGCCTGATCGCCGTAGAACGGTTGTTCTCAGGTTCCATAGACGGGGCTGAGATCCATCCGCGGATTGTCGTCCAACGTGCCTTGGCACTGAATGCGGCGGCGGTCCTGCTAGCTCACAACCACCCAAGTGGGCATTGCGTGCCGTCAGAAGCGGATCGAGCCATCACCGGGCGATTGAAGGAAGTACTGGCGATGGTGGAGGTGAGGGTCGTCGACCATCTTGTGGTGTCGGCCAGCCAAGGTACCTCGATGGCTCAGCTCGGACAGATATAAGGCCCGGATACTAGGAGAACAGCATGAAGGAAACGGAGACGTCCTGGTCATCGGCGAGGGCGGCAATAGCTCGTGCCAAAGCAGCTGACCTGGACCGACAGGCCCGGGAAATCGAAAGAACGGCGTACTCGACAGGCTGGCGTCAGCGAGCCAAAGTGAGAGAGGTAGCTTGCAGGCTTCGTATGAAAGCGGGGGAGTATTTAGTTAAAGCGCGACGAATGGAGCTCGGCGATGAAACATAGGCGTGCCGAATTAACAGCGCCTATTTTTCGCCACCCTGCATTCGGGAGTGAGATGCCCCTTAGTCGCTGCTGCTTTTAAGGGCGTTCAACGACTTGGCTTGTTCTGTCTTCGGGAGGTTCATCACCTCCTGAAGCTTTTCCAAAAGCTCAGGGTTGCTCACTAGTGCAGGAATCAGGTCCGCTAGGGTATTGAGCTGACTCTCGTCAGCTTGCGAGAGTGCCAGGATCGCGTCAGCCATTCGCGCGCTTTCAGCGAGCAGGTAAGACGCAGGCACCTCTAGCACTTCGGCCATTGTTTCAAGGCTTTCGAAGCCGATCGCAGTTACTTGATGCTCGTAGCGATTAATACGCACCGCGCCTCGTTCCTTCCCCATGCCCATCCTGTCGCCCAAGGAGCGTTGACTGAAACCACGCATCTGACGGGCTTGGATAAGCCTGGCAGCAAAAAAGGCGTGGATTTTGGACTTGGGCACCGAGAGGAACAGATCTGAGGCGGTTATCGAGCATGACGGAAGCTCCGTTCCTGTGGCAGACTTTAACTAACAGTTATAGGTCTATCTCCATTGAGGATCAATGCCGAGAAGCCCTACGGACATGGAGCAGGGGAATGAGCGAGGAAAACCACTACGAAGTCCTTGGGGTACGCCCCGAGGCACCGCTCTGGGAAATAGAACTGGCATACAAGGGCCGACGAAGCCAGTACCACCCTGACCGCTACGCTGCGGGGGACGAGGCGTCCGTGGCATGGGCAACGGCCAAGATGCAGGCCGTCAACAAGGCCTACGCCGTCCTAAAGGACCCGGACCAACGCGAGCGCTTCGACCGTACCCAAGCGTCGGCGAGGCCAGCTGATCCGAGTCCCCGAACGGAGCGAGCCAGGGCCCCAGAGCCTCCGCCGCTTAGCTCACTTCGAGAGGCACTAGAAGGGCTCGAGTTTAGTAACGAGCCCTTCGAGCGCGTGTTCGTGGCTCCCCACATCCCCAGGAAGAAGCTCCTGGGCGCTCTGGACAGCTACGGGGAAGGACTGCGAGCCCAAGACATAGTCGTGCTCATCGACGACACGGTATTCGGTGGTGCCAGGGAAGGCGTGCTGATCACCGAGGCCCAGATCCGGGGCAAGGCCAAGTTCGAATCGGTGGATATCCGCCTGCTGGGCTGCCTAGCCCAGATCACGGCCCACGGCGCCCACGTACGGATCCATGGCGAGCCGTTCATCAGCTTGAGCATCCCCAACCCAGATGACCTGCGACTGCTGTTCGAGGCCGTCAGTGAGCATCTGAAACAAATCCACTAACTCCAACCAACGAGGAAACACATGAGGTACTTGATAGGCGTGTACGGCGTGACCGTACTCATCGCTGCGATCTGCTTCGATATCTGGGGCCGCTACGCGTACAAGGGGTTCTTCTACAACCTAGGCCAAGCATTGGTCTGGCCCGCTGTCATGTTTCCGTCAATCGGGAAGCTGGTCAGTGGCGTGATCTGGATCGTTGTGATCATCGCCGTACTGGCGCTCGTAAGGAGGCGGTAAGCATGCTGGTAAGAACGTTGCTTCTGTCAATACTCGTGGTGTCACTCAGTGGTTGCAAGAGCGATCTGGACAAAGTCCGTGGCGAGTTTATCGATAGCTGCATGAGTAGTGGTGCTCCGAAAGCCCAGTGCTCCTGCGCGATAGACAAGTTGCAGGCGCACTACGGCGAAAAGGGATTGGTCGCCATAGATGAGCGCGGCTATCCACCAATGGGCTTTGCCGAGCAAGTACAGGTTGCTGCCAGTCAGTGTCGATGAGCTTAGCTTCCTGGTAAGTACAGGGGGTCCATGGTCCCGGTACTTACCTGGAGAGCTAATCAACTTTCAGAGTCGCTTCAACCAGATGTGCAGATGCTGAAAGGCATCTCACGTTATATCAACCAATGCCCTCACGGGCTTCGAAGGATCATCAATGAAAATCAAAGGATTGCTCGCTGCTGCAGCATTCTCAGTCATAGCACTGTCGGCTTGCACCAAGGCAGAGACTCTTTCGCGCGAAGGCGATATCAACCTGGCGGGATGCAAGGTTCCTGCAGGACTGACAACGGAACAGGTTCAGGCGGTGCGTTGTACACCTGTCTCTGCGACCGCTCCCGTAGAAGCTCCCGTGGCGTCAGAGGCAGAGAATGAAGCGGCAATCAATGAAGCGCTTGCTCCGCAGGCAGCGATGAACGGGCACGACGAAGAGAATATTGGTGCGCGCAAGATCGTGAAGGGTGATCTGAACGGTGATGGTGTCGAGGACCGCGCTGTGCTTTTCGTACTGGAGGGAGGAGGCGGAAGCAATGCCTACTCCACGCACCTGGCTGCATTCCTCAGTGAGAGCGGAAAGTTGAAGTTCATCTATTCCACGCCGGTGTCGGGCTACGGAGAGGAGGTGCAGGGCATATCCTACGGCGATGGAATGGTGAAGATGAAGAAGCTAGGGCAGGGGGAAGGCGATGCCATGTGTTGCCCGACGGCTGAGTACGAAGTGGACTACCTGCTCAAAGATGGGAAGTGGCTGGAGATCTATCCCGAGGATGACGGCACTGCTCAAGCTCTTTGATGGAAGAACATGATGCTTTCTGTGAATTTCTACACAAACATGCATAAGGTATGAGAGATGCCGGATAGACGTGAGAAGCCAATCAATCCTCCTTCAGATGCCTAACGTGCAATAGAAGGGGAGGTAAAGAAGGGACTGCGCACTTACCGTTTCTCTCTAACAACCTGGTGCGGCAATGTTTGAGCCGCTCCAAAGAGGTCACCCGCTAGCGTGGGTGGCCTTTTCTTTTTTTTAAGAGAGAGAAGCTTCATATGGCGACGTTTCATTTCGAGGTGAAGACTGGTGGGAAGGGCAGGGCGGCACCGCACAGCCTTTACATAGCCAGACAGGGTAAGTTTCGAGGACGAGACGATTTGGTGCTGACCGGTAGCGGGAACTTGCCTTTCTGGGCAGATGGCGATCCAGTAAAGGTATGGAAAGCTGCTGATGCGCACGAGAGGGAGAACGGAAGCGCGTATCGAGAAATGATCGTCGCGCTTCCAAATGAACTCGGTGCAGCGGGTCTCCGCGACTTGGTGGAGGACCTTGTCAGACTGCTGGCGGGATCCAAACCATATCAGTTCGCGGTGCATGAGCCCCAGGCTTCACTCGATGGCAGGGTCAATACGCACATGCATCTGATGGTTTCGGATCGGTTGCCAGACGATATCGAACGGGATGAGCGTCAGATGTTCCGGCGATACAACGGTGTACGGCCTGATGCAGGTGGGTGTAGGAAAGATGGCGGCGGAATGACCCGTGTGCAGTTGCGTGACAGATTGATTGCATTGCGATGCAATGTGGCTGCTGTGCTAAATCGCCATCTGGAACGGCACGGCTATGAGGGGGTGCTCGACCACAGGACCTTGGAGCAGCAGGGTGTCGCACGTCGCCCTGAGCGTCACTTGGGGCCCGCGCGGATCAGGGCAATGTCAGTAACGGAGAGGCTGGCGTACGTCGATAGAAGGCGGGCATTTCAGGGCCAAGGCTTTCTTTGATTGTCTCTCCGGTGCGGTCCGAAAGACTTGGACCATTCCCCCAAAGCATCTCGCACTCGATGCTACTTTGCCCCAATTGGGGCAAAGTAGCATCGAGTGCACTGTTGTCGGCCCACAAAAGACGTTGAGCGCGCTCGGACGTCGTACTTGGCTTCAAAAAAGAAAGGCCGCCCCGAAGGGCGGCCATAGTGAAAACCTTGGAAGGCTTAAAGATGACCCCTGGCACCGAAGACGACCGGGTTAAGTATGATCAAGTGCCTGCCTGAGCGTCGGAGGTAGTTCTCCCGCTCCACTCGAATCACCCCGTCTGCCTCCAGCAAGTCCAGGGCAGAGCAAAACCGACCCTGATGGCGGATTGGCCCATTCTTCCGGACATCGTTGCGAGGTGCGTGATTGTAGTTGCGTTCCCAATAGCGCGTGCACAAGTAATCCTTCAATGCCAACGCGTCCTTCTCGTCTTCAGGAAGGTCATTGTGGCTACCAAACTTCTCCTTGAACTCCCTGAAATAGAACTCGACGATGGAAAGCGCACGTTCCAGCGTCGCTCGCTCGACTACATCGCCCTCAAGCCCCTCGAAGTGATGGAGGATGCCAGCCACCCTGCTGGCAATCTCTACGGACTTGGAGGCAAAGTCGCGCATTTCCTCATAGGCACCGCCCTTCCCGATCTGCAGCTCAATCAGGTTCTGAGCCTCGACCCACCTTGCCCTTGCATCGGGGGAGAAGCGAAGAATCTTCTTGCTGCGATCACCGGTAGCATGGCGAGTATCGCGTTCGTGGAGGAGCTCGGTGATCCTGCTGTGAAAAACGTCGAGCGCAGGGTGGCGCGAGCTGCCGTCTTCGCGACGGTTCTTGGTCACCCGGTGACCCTGCGTTGACTCGGGATGACACAGCAAGAAGCGGGCCAGAAAGCCGGAAGCTCGTGCCATGTTGTTCGGCTTGTCCAAAAATGCGTTGAAAGGCCCTTCCTGGATCATGAAGCTGAGCGTCAGTCGAGGGGCGTAGACCTCGATGATCTCTTTCGCAAGATCAAGCGTCGCGATAGCGGGGCCGTCCCATACCTTGTTGAGCGTGCCAAGACCGCGGGCCGCACCGCTTTTCACGAAGGTTTCGCCTTCATCTGAAAGAAGTGCTATGGACTTGCTCTGCCCTCGCATCGCATTGATCAAAGCGCGCTCCGTAGTGTTCTTCAGCACGATGCGCTTGAGTGCGGGCTTGGAGGGTTCCGCTGCCATGCACGCATCGTAGCGTTCGCGCAACTCACGCGGCTCATCGAGAACAGATTTGGCAATCATTCGATCTAGTGCTTTCTGAGTAGCGTTCCAGTACCGACGCTCCGCCTTGTACTTCTCCGAAGCAGTTTTGTAGGCTTCAGTCTGTGCAAGTTCGTACTCATAGATCGGCTTCAAAACAAGGTTGTCGGTTGACGTTTTGCGCTCACCCGAGTCCCCAATGGTGGCCAGGAAGAGTGCGCATGGGGTCGTTTGGCCGATGGGCAACATCATGTCGATGTCAGCCTGGCAGGCAACGGACATGGCAGTCAGGAACGAGCTGGCAATCATGGCATCCGGTGATTGAACGGCATCCATTACCTCGTCGAAGGCCCGCTCGACGGTTTCGTAGAACTGATTCGCCGGGAATGGGAAGGTAGGGATGTGCTTGTTCATTTGCTGTCCTTGCTGGTAGCGGTCTTCCCCATGGCTTTGGCCTGGAGATCCATCAGTTCCTTGAAGCGCGCCGGATGCAACTTCAGGCCTTGTGCCTGAAGGACTTCCAAGATGGCCTTCTGGGTCACTTGCCTATCCAACAGCTCCAAGATGGTTGGGTACAGCATGGCGAACAGTTGGGTGTTCCGATGCTGTTGCTTGGGCTGCAATGCCTTCAGCGCATCGGTGCAGCGGTTTGCCTGGTCCTGCAAGCTGCGATCAGGTTCATTGGACGGGGGAGTGCAGATATTCATGGTCGCCCTCCTTAGTACGCCGCGTGCGCGTTGGCGCAGGCGCGGACATAGGCCATCACTTCCGACCGCCACCACACTGAAGGGGAGCGGCCGGACGTGCCCAGCTTGAAAGGCTTGGGGACTCGGGGGTCATGGGACGGCAGCCTCGGATTAAGGCGGGCATACCAAGTGCTCTTGCTGATGCCCACAATGGACAGCACCTCAGGCAGGCGGATTGCTTGGTCCTGGACTGGGGCGCGCTGCAGCGAATGAAGGATGGCCTCCAGGCGCTCAAGGGTGCTCGAGTCGATCTCGTGCGGAGTGGCGCTGAGAGAGCTTGCAGCGCCTGCCGAGTTGGTCAAGGCGCGGCGACGGGTTGTGTGGCGGGAATAGGCTGATGATGCGTTGTGGGACACGAGTATCTCCTTGTCTGCGCAGGGCCGGCGGCCTTGCTGCGGAGGAGATGATCGTTGAGGCGTAGTATGCCGGTCTAAGCAATAGCTAGCTAACGGCTTTACATATTCACATTTTTGTGCTTGGCGGCTCCTTGTTTCTCTTCGAACTCTTCCCGTACCCGGTCATAGACAGGCTTCATTCGCTTATAGGGCTTCCCGGACTTCCCCCACTTTGTTAACGCATCGGCGACGCGATTATCAATGTGCTCATCAGTTGGCTTTCGCTTTTGCACGTGCTCGTCGTAGGCCTGCAGTGCCTCAGCGCCACCGGGATGGACTCGGATCTGCTTCACGATCGCTTCGATGACCAAATGCATGCTCTCTAACTTGTTGGGAACGATGAAGTTTCGCATCACCTCAAACGCGATTTCTTCAAGGGCATCCCTGCAGGAAAGAGGCGCCTTTGAGGCGCTTTCGCGCTTTGACTCGGACTCGGTCTTCGGGGAGTAGGTCATTCCTAGGTAGAAATTGCATTCCAGCAGCGCGTGGAGAGCTCGGAGAGAGTCTTGTTGATTGAACGCGTTCCGTGCCTCGATCCAATAGGCGATTGCGACCTCAAGAATGTCGTCAATCTTGATCTTCGCGCGTGGCTTCAGTTCTTCGTGTTGACGTTTCAGTTCTTCGAAACGTTCAGGAAACGAGAAGATGCATGTCTGATGACCGTCTTCGTCCTGTGTGATCGTAGTGTCCGCCCACGTCTGGGCGAGTTCATTGCTAAGTGCTTCGTAGTCGCTTGCATTCTTGATGATTGACTGCTGCTTCCACTGTGCATACGCAGTTGCATTCTTTCGTTCTCTAAGCTCTGCGCATGTCTTCTTCCATAAGACTTCGAAGGGGCGTGGATCATTCTGTCGATTGATGTGCTTGCTATGGATCTGGTTGAGCAATCGGTCGAACATGCAGTTGAGATCGGGCAGGTCTTGGCTGCTGTTGTATCTGCTGCTGGGGCGCCGGCGCGGCGCAACGACCGTTGTAACCAGGGCGCGCTCTGATGAGCGTAGTGGCGAGGATGGAAGCCTGGAGGAGGCTTTTGAGCGACTCAACTTAACAATTCCTTCTGTGGTTCTACTCCCTTGTATTCTGGACAAATGGGCTTGGTGTTTCCAGCAGATTGGGACTTGAAATCCTGGGCGATTCAAACGGGGCGGAGCAATTGTCACTTCCTGTGTGCCACGTGCAGTTGGTTGCGATACGCCTCCGGTGAGGAGCATGTTTACGGTACAACCGGTTGGTACAGGTGGTGCGTGGACACTTGTGGCGGGGACTCGCGCCGCTGTCCGAGTACTTGGCGACCACTGATCACAGCTTCACCCATGCCGAGCTCTGAGCCTGGTGAAGCTGGCCAGCCTCACCAGCGCAACTTCCACCTGTGAACTTTCAGGGCTTAATCGGAGCGCGCCAACGTTCAAGCTTTCCTTGCCCCGTGTGGGGCTAACAAGGAGACGAACATGGCAAAGGGTAATGGTGGATCGGCTGGGAAGGCCGGTGGTGGCTCGAAGGGCGGCTCGACTGCTGGCGGCGCTCGAGGCCCCGCTGGGTGGCCGTCGACCAAGCCTGGGATGCCGTCTGGCGGCAACCGCACCAACGCCCCTGCGAAGCGCTGATTACGGATCGATCAGCCAAGCTGGGGGCAGTGGGCCTGTCGACGGGGCCGGGGGTGGGTAGCGGTGTCTATGCCGCTCCCACCATCCCAGATAGGCCTCCCGCCAGCCCGTGCGGTCCATGTGGCCCGCGGTGGTTGGGTGGTCTGGCAGGAGCAGGCTCAACAAGAGTGCGGCCATCAGGTAGGTTTCAAGCAGGTCCGCTTGGTCATCGAGATCAGATGCTTTCGCTTTGAGGGTCCAGAGTTGGGTGTGGACCAGTGCCCTGAATGACTTTCGAGTCAGCGGGGCCTTGCCACTTCTCAAGCCGCGAACGAACCGATCGCCCTCGCCAAGCCGTGTCCCTGATAGATCTGCTTGGGCGGCCATGTCCGCGATAGAGAGCGGGCGCTCAGGCCAGCTGCCTTTGCGCAAATAGTGGCCGACGGCGCCGATGAAATCTACGAGGCGCGCGGCAGGGTCAGCCGGGGTGTGGCGACGCCGATGGGTTGGTCCAGGTGGTGCCAACAGCACTGCAAATCTGGGGAGACCAACCAAGGCATCTGGCACCCCGGTCCGTCCAATCCAATGCCCGATTTCGTGGTCGACTGCTGCCAGGAATGACAGCGCCATGTGGGCGCGTCGGTTCAGGGCCAGATTGAAGGCGGCTCGCTCAGGTGCGGTCAGCTCCAGCGTCGGACCTCGGATACCTGCCACCGCCAACGGTGCGCAGTACGCAGGCCCAAGCTCGGACTGCGGGCCTATCTCGTCGAAAAAGCCAGACACGTCTGTGTCCGACAACTGGCAAAGCCGTTTGTCTGACGCATCGAACATGGCGACCAGCTCTCGGGTCGCTGGTGCTGTGTGATCGTCGAGCAAACCCAGCCCGTAAACCATGATCGCCGAGTGCCCCTGGGGGATGTTTTCCTTGAATCCACGGAATTCGGCGTCAGGGACGCCGCGTTTCTGAAGCATGCGTAGCAGTAGAGAGTCCGAATACGCTTCGACTTGCTCGCGCTTGGCCATGAAGGCAGCGAAGCCACGGCCACGTCGATAGTTCATGTGGTTCAGACCCGTGGCGTACTCGAAGAACGCAGCGGGGGCCATGCCCACAAGCTTGTGAGCAACCTCGATATGGAGAGCGAAGAGCATTGCTTATCTCATACTACTAGTGGAAGGGCGAAATCAGCCCATGCTTGCATCATTGGGCGTCGCTGCTCCAGCAGATCAGTGCGGTGATAGGCGCCTTCTACTCTCTTAGGGAGACTTCGCGTCATATTCTCCTCAATGTACCCACTCCAGAAAAATGAACGAAAAATGCGAAAACGTCCGAGAAAAAATCTCCTTGGAAAACCTAGGTGCCGTTTACGATCCAGATTTTCCGAGCACCCGCTTTTTTACGAGTACGATGGAGAGAGAGAAGTTCTACCAGGGGAGATGGTATCTCATGCCATTCTGCTCTGGCACGAGAAAATGCTTGCAATCCCTTTGACGATACCAGCGACTTTTGGGAATTTGCGGCGCAGGATAAGCTGCTGGCGATGAGTGACAGACCTGTACTGTGTATGGGGAGGGAAAGGCGGGTCGCTCAGCATGGCGCTGGTGATCGATTGCCATACCCAGCAACTGTTGGGTTGGCACCTGTCACAGACCGGCAAGGCCAGCATCACCTCCGCCACGTGGGTGCAGGCGCTGAGTACGCGCTCTTTATTGGACTCTGGGCGTCACCCGACCCTTAGCCGACGCCCGTAGCGCGCAGGCAAGTCTTGAGCGAATGCCGTGAAGCGTTCGTTTAGCGGTCGGTCGGGGTGCGCCGTTCCCGATACCACGCTCCGAACTGTCCGTTGTGCGTGAATCGACGCAACTCGAATTGTCCCGACTCGTGAATGACGTGACGCCAGCGGGAGCAGCCGTACTTTCGTGGCGTTTGCTGAGGATGGTGCTCGGCAGTGGGCCGAGTGCAACTGCACGCCGCCGAATGCGTCCAAACCTTCATATCCGGGCGTGTAGGGATGCCGCCAAGTACCTGTAGCGCTGATCACTGCACGTGTGTGCCACTGCCGGCCGTCATCTGCTTCCACCAGCAGCCGGTTCCCCGAGCGGCTGATGCGTTCCACCTGCACGGGACGGATGACGGGCAGCGCATATTTGTGCTCGTAGCACGCGAGGTAGTTGAGCACTTCCGCCTGCGAAGGGTACGGTTCCCGGGTGGCAGGCATCGGCCAACCGGGAATCGAGCTCCAGCCCGCCGGCGAGAACAGATGCAAGGATTCCCACGCATGCTGCCACGCCCCGCCAGGAGACGTTTCGGCATCAAGAATCACATAGGACAGCCCGCTGCGACGCAGGAAGTAACCGGCCGCCAGCCCGGCCTGACCGCCTCCAATTACCACCACATCGATGCTGTCCATCTGGACTTCCTCGCGCTGCAGCACTCAGGCGGCGTTCTTGTGCTGCTGGTCGGAGACATTGAGTGCATCCAAGTAACGCTCGGCGTCCAGCGCTGCCATGCAGCCAAACCCCGCCGAGGTGATCGCTTGGCGGTAGTGCTGGTCGGCCACATCGCCGGCGGCGAACACGCCTTCCACCGAGGTCTGGGTCGCATTGCCGCCAAGGCCCGAGCGGATGTCCAGGTAGCCGTTGTTCATCGCCAACTGGCCGTCGAACAGCTGGGTGTTCGGGTGGTGGCCGATGGCCACGAAGAACCCGTGTGCATCGATGTCGCGGGTACTGCCGTCTAGGGTCGACTTCACGCGCACGCCGGTCACGCCGGCCTCGTTGCCCAGCACTTCCTCCACCTGGTGGTGCCAGACGGTTTCGATCTTGCCGGCTTCAACCTTGGCGAATAGCTTGTCCTGCATGATCTTTTCCGCCTTCAGGGTGTCGCGGCGATGGATCAGGTAGACCTTGCGGGCGATGTTGGACAGGTACAGCGCTTCTTCCACGGCGGTGTTGCCGCCGCCCACCACTACCACGTCCTGGTCACGGTAGAAGAAGCCGTCACAAGTGGCGCAGGCGGAAACGCCGCGGCCCTTGAATTCCCCTTCGGTCGGAATGCCCAGGTACTTGGCGGTGGCGCCAGTGGCGATGATCAGCGCGTCGCAGGTGTACTCGGCGCTGTCGCCGATCAGCCTGAACGGGCGCTGGGACAGGTCGGCAGTGTGGATGTGGTCGAAGATGACCTCGGTCTTGAAGCGCTCGGCATGCGCCTGCATGCGCGTCATCAGGTCCGGGCCCATCAGCCCGTGGGCATCACCCGGCCAGTTGTCCACTTCGGTGGTGGTCATCAGCTGGCCGCCCTGTTGCAGGCCGGTGATGACCACCGGCTTGAGGTTGGCGCGGGCGGCGTAGACGGCGGCGGTCCAGCCGGCCGGGCCGGAACCAAGGATCAGCAATGGAATGTGTCGGGTGGTGCTCATGGCTCAGTGGCTCCGTGCATCGGCAGGAAAGTAGCGTTTGCCCAGCCGTAAGGCGACATGGACCAGCAGGATCAGCACCGGCACTTCCACCAGCGGGCCTATGACTGCGGCGAATGCGACCGGCGAGGCCAGGCCGAAGGCGGCAATGGCCACGGCGATCGCCAGTTCGAAGTTGTTGCCTGCTGCAGTGAACGCGATCGCGGTGGTGCGGGGGTAGTCTTTGGCGATCAGCTTACCCATGAAGAAACTGATGACGAACTGGATGATGAAGTACAGCGTCAGCGGGATCGCGATGCGTACCGCGTCCATCGGAATCCGCAGCACGTCGCCGCCCTTCAGGCTGAACATCGCCACGATGGTAAACAGCAGTGCGGCAAGGGTTATCGGACTGATTGCAGGCAGGAATTTCTCTTCATACCAGCGCACACCCTTACGCGCCTTCAGCCATCGACTGGTGAGGAAGCCCGCCAGGAACGGGATGCCAAGGTAGATCAGAACAGCCTCGGCGATGGTCCAGAAACTAACATCGATGATGCTGCTCTGCAGACCGAACACCGGGGGCAACCAGGAAAGGAAGAACCACGCGTAGACGCTGAACAGCGCGATCTGGAAGATCGAGTTGAATGCCACCAGTCCAGCAACATACTGGGCGTCGCCGCGGGCGAGCTGGTTCCACACCAGCACCATCGCGATGCAGCGGGCCAGCCCGATCAGGATCAGACCGGTCATGTACTCGGGGTAGTCGCGCAGGAACAGCACGGCCAGGCCGAACATCAGGAACGGACCGACGATCCAGTTCTGCAGCAGCGAGAGCATCAACACGCGCTTGTCGGCGAAAACCCGCGGCAGTTCTTCGTACTTCACCTTGGCCAGCGGCGGATACATCATCAGAATCAGGCCGATCGCGATCGGGATGTTGGTCGACCCTATGGAGAGGCTGTTCAACGCGCTGGGCACTCCCTCGAACAACGCCCCCAGGCCGACGCCGAGCGCCATGGCGGCGAAGATCCAGAGCGTGAGGTACCGGTCCAAGAAGGACAGGCGGGAGGTATCAGTGGTCATGGCATTTTCCGGAAAGACGGTCAGTTGATCTGCGCGATCGGCTCGAGCTGAGCCTTGAGCGCCTCGCGGTCGTCCCATGCGTTGTCGGGGACGTCGAGGAAAGCCTTCAGGCGCGCCTTGATGATCTGATGCGCGCGATAGAAGGCTTCGGCCTTCTGTTCGTCCGAACCTTCAACGCCGGCTGGGTCGAACAGGCCCCAGTGCACCCGCACAAAGTCGCCGAACACCACCGGGCAAGCCTCCACCGCCGCGCTGTCGCACACGGTGACGATCAGATCCATTGCAGCGGCATCAGCTTCGGCGAACTCGTCCCAAGACTTGCTGCGCAGGCCGTCCACCGGGAAACCCTCGCGCTGCAACTGAGCAATGGCAAACGGGTTGACGCGGCCGGCCGGCTGACTGCCTGCGCTGAAGGACTCGTAGCGGCCTTCGCCCCATTTTTTCAGGGTCGATTCGGCCAACACGCTCCGAGCGGAATTACCGGTACACAAGAACAAGACGCGACGGGTCATTTGAGCGATCTCTAAGGTAGGCTTGGTTAGCAGCCAGCGGGGCGTTCGCAGGACTGTTCGTCGGCACAGCAGTTTTCGGTGAGGTAGGCCAGCAGCTCGTTCATCGCCACAAACTCGGCCCGGTAGCAGATGGTCCGGCCACGCTGCTCTGCGTTGATCAAGCCCGCTGCCAACAGTTCCTTCAGGTGGAAGGAGAGGGTTGCGCCGGGCAACGAGAGCGCCTGAGCAATGTCGCCGGCGAGCTTGCCACCACTGCCGGCCTGCACCAGCAACCGGAAGATGGACAGGCGCGTGGCGTGGCCCAGGGCGGCGAGGGCGTGGGTTGCGTTCTTATGTTCCATGATTCTAGAATAATGGAATATATACCGCAGGACAACCCTCCGTGTTGCATAAGATTCCCAACGTGGTCCCAAGCGCCCTGGACATTCCGACGGCCGCCAAACTCAACGACCCGACTGCGCAACCGCACCGGCCACGCATCCTGATCCTATATGGGTCACTGCGGCCTCAGTCGTTCAGCCGCAAGCTGGCGCTTGAGGCGCAGCGGTTGCTGGAACAGCTCGGGGCGGAA
Organism: Stenotrophomonas sp. STEN029; assembly: GCF_056760015.1. Taxonomy (NCBI): domain Bacteria; kingdom Pseudomonadati; phylum Pseudomonadota; class Gammaproteobacteria; order Lysobacterales; family Lysobacteraceae; genus Stenotrophomonas; species Stenotrophomonas sp. STEN029. The sequence goes on from NZ_JBRREC010000012.1 coordinate 54,509, forward strand.
ACCCGCCTGTTCGATCCACATGAGCTACCGATCCTTGACTCGGTGCCAGCTACCCACCCAAAGGTGCAGGAGCTGCGCCAGGCCTCGCTGTGGTCGGAAGGCCACGTGTGGGTCAGCCCCGAACGCCACGGCACCCTTACCGCTGTATTCAAGAACCAGATCGACTGGCTACCGCTGGAAGAAGGCAGCGTTCGACCCACCCAAGGCCGCACGCTGGCAGTGATGCAGGTCTGCGGCGGCTCGCAGTCCTTCAACGTGGTCAACGCGCTGCGCGTGCTCGGCCGCTGGATGCGGATGGTGACGATCCCCAACCAGTCGTCGGTCGCCAAAGCCTGGCAGGAGTTTGACGACGATGGTCGAATGAGGCCTTCGGCGTATTACGATCGCGTGGTGGATGTAATGGAGGAACTGGTCAAGTTCACCCTGCTGGTGCGCGGGCGCAGCGACTATCTGGTGGACCGCTACAGCGAGCGCAAGGGCGCCGTTGAAACGGCGGCGCTGGCGGTTGCTGCAGGCGTGGTGGAGACCGTCTTGAACCAAGAGGAAAGTGCGTGAACGCTGTCATCTACCACAACACCAAGTGCGGTACCTCCCGCAACACCCTGGCGCTGATGCGCTTCGCCGGGATCGAACCAGAAGTGATCGACTACCTGGCCCACCCGCCTAGCCGTGCGCGGCTGGTCGAACTCATCGAGGCCGCAGGTTTAAGCGTGCGCGATGCCATCCGGCAGAAGGGCACGCCCTATGACGAGCTGGAACTGGGCGATGCGGCACTGAGCGACGACGCGCTGCTTGATGCGATGCTGGCGCATCCGATACTCATCAATCGTCCTTTCGTACAAACCGATGGAGGTACGCGTCTGTGCCGGCCTTCGGAAGTGGTGCTGGAGATTCTGCCGTCGCTGCCCGGACCATTCCGTAAGGAAGACGGGGAGTTGGTGACCGGACACGTCCGGACTTCGATGCCCTGATGCCCTTGCCGGGTTGAACTGGCCGCCGTTGGGAACCACAGGAGGCCATGCCTGGTGTCGCCGCTCGAACCCACAACAAGCGAAAGCGCTTGGCGCGTCTTCCTGGTGTTCCTGCGACTGGGCCTGACGTCGTTCGGCGGCCCGATCGCCCACCTGAGCTACTTCCGCCTCGAGTTCGTCGAACGTCGCCGTTGGCTGACGGACCGTAGCTACTCCGATCTGGTGGCCCTGTGCCAATTACTGCCAGGGCCGGCCAGCAGCCAGGTAGGCATGGCGCTGGGCCTGCATCGCGCCGGCTGGCCTGGCCTGCTGGCCGCCTGGGCAGGCTTTACCTTGCCATCGGCCGTGCTGATGATCCTGTTCGCCCTGGGCGTTGCCGGATACGAAGGCATCGTTGAATCAGGCTGGCTACATGGCCTCAAGATCGTGGCAGTTGCCGTGGTGGCGCAGGCAGTATGGGGAATGGCCCGATCCCTGTGCACGGACCGTTTGCGGGCAGGGATGGCCCTTTCCGCCGCCGTGTTGACGCTGGCAATGCCCTCGGTCGTGGGCCAGATAGTGGTGATCATCGTCAGCGGGCTGCTCGGTCGCTGGGCGCTGAAGATCGATCCGGCGCTCGGCCAGTCAGCCTGCAGCTATCCCGTCTCGCGAAGAACCGGCGCGGTGGCACTGATGCTGTTGGTGCTGCCGCTTGTTCTGCTGCCCGTGTGGGCAGTGGCTAGCGGCTCCCCCCTGGCCGTGCTTTTGGAGGGTGTGTACCGCGCTGGCGCCTTGGTCTTTGGCGGCGGCCACGTCGTCCTGCCGTTGCTGCAGACTGCTGTTGTCCAAAGCGGCACCGTGAGCACCGCGGATCTGTTAGCCGGGTACGCTGCGGCGCAGGCGGTGCCAGGCCCTCTTTTCACCTTTGCGGCTTATCTGGGGGCGATAGCCGACGGTCCGTTGGGGGGCTGGGCAGGTGGTATGTTGATGCTGGTGGTCATTTTCTTGCCTGCCGCTCTAGTCCTTGTGGGTGCGCTGCCGTTCTGGGAGTCCTTGCGTCAACGGAAAGATCTGCAAGCGGCAGTTTCAGGAATCAATGCCGGGGTGGTCGGAATCCTGCTGGCTGCGTTGTACGACCCTGTGTGGACGAGTGCGATCCATGACCGATGGGATGTCGCGACGGCGCTGATTGCGTTCGGGCTACTGGTCGTTGCGCATGCACCGCCATTTTTGGTGGTACTGCTAGCTGCCATTGTCGGCTGGGCGGTGGTGCTGTAGATGTCCCAGTGTGCCTCGAACTCGGTGAGCCGTTGCTCAGCTTCCTCGGCGGTGGCGCAGGTGTAGATGCGCTTGAGGTCGGCCGCCACTCCTAGTCGCCGCTTCCACGACACATACTTCAAGCTGTGCCTGACCATAGGCAACTCGCCAAACTCACCCTTGAGCGTCTTTCGACCGCGGCCGTTGCGGGTGTTGCCAGCACCGTTGGCCACCGGCTCGTGCTTCTCATGCCCCAAGTGCTCGGTCATCTCTGCATCGAGCGCCTTCTCAACCGAGCGTGTGCAGATTTCTGTGTAAACGGGTTTGCGCCTCCACACCGCAGCGAGCAGCGCTTGCAGCACCAAGTCGGTGTGCTGCGTGGGGCGCGTCGCCCAGCCGGGCGTATGCAGATTTTTTGTGGAAACGGATACCGGCATTCCGTTGAAAGATCTGCTGCCGGTAGCTCTTAGGGGATGATAGGCTGCGCTAGGGTTGCGAGGGTCTTGATGGTAAGGGCGCCCGCACGGAACATTGCTTCCCGCGCAGAAAGAGCCTTCGCCGCGCACTGGATTCGAAGTTGGTTTGGTTTTTCTGGTGTGAGTAACGTGGTGAGTAACATTTACGTTGGCCTGGTCTAATATTGTTTAGATTCAGTTGGATAGGTTCGCTTTTCGATTGATGGTGGGCCCACCACGTAATTCAATGCGTTGCGGTGTTTTTTCCTGCAATGCACGCATCCGGGGAATTGGCTGGTGCCCGTACTGCTGGAGCGAACTGCGCAGACTTCCGCGGCAATCCCAGCTTGTACTTCCGACATGAGCCAACGTCAGCGAGCGAGCTCGCGGCTCGGATATCGAGTGCAAGCTGCCGAACGAAGACCTCTGAATGATCCGCATAGGACGGGACCAGCATAAGAGCCGGCCCCGTCACTTACTTCTCGAATCCTGTTTGTTGGGCCGTTCTCAACGTTGCGTGGTCCGTTGAGCCGTTGCGGCAACAAGACGGGACGTCAGCCTGCCTGGCCCAGGCGTGCTTTGAGCTGCTGGATCTCTGCATCGCTGATGCCGATGGATTTCAGATAGCCCTCAGCACCGCCGTACTGCTGCTGTAATGTGGAGAGAAACATCTCCATGTTCTCCGGCGCAGTACCTGCCATGCCCGCCATCTTCCTGCCGATCTCCGGGTTCTGTCGGATGAGTTCCATCATCTGCGCGTTCATCGCACTGTCCTTGGGTTGTCCTTCCAGGTAGTGCGCGGAGATCGCGTAGTTGTGCACGATGTCGTCATCGGCAACGCCGGCCAGGTTCAGCAACAGGCCGGCGATGATGCCGGTGCGGTCCTTGCCCGCCGTGCAGTGGAACAGCACCGTGCCGTCCTTCTCGGCCGCGATGCGCTGGAACACCTGCTTGAACTGCGGCTGGCTGTGGCCGAGCCATTGCACATAGGCTTCGCCCAGGGAGTCGGGGAACGACTTCATCATTTTCGGCAGATCCATCTTCTCCGTACCCATCAGCGAGATGCGCTGGTAGTCGAAGCGGTCGTCGCTGGCCAGCAGGTCAGGCGACTGGGTCTGTTCATCGGCCGTGCGCAGATCGATGTCCAGCGTCACGCCGGCGGCGGCAAGGGCGTCGCGATCGGCGGCAGTCAATCGTCCAAGATCTGCCGTGCGGATGAACGCATTGGCGGGAATCGGACCACGGCTGCCTTGCAGGCCAGCGAAGGAACGCACATTCCAAGCACCCTGCAGCGCCATGACGCGTTGTGCGTCATCGGCAAGCGGCTGTGTGTTGCCGCTGCGCGTAGCGGTGGCCGCGGCGGGTGTATCGGCATGGGCGACGGCGCCGGTGCCGAGCACCGGAGCGAGCAGGGCCAGGGCGAGTGCGATCGGGGTGCTTCGCGTTTTCATCAGGGGGTCTCCAAGGATTAGAAATTGACGGTAACGTCGAAGCCATAGGTGCGCGGATCGTTGAAGATGCCGGTCTGCCCCAAGGCGCTGCTGTTGAGCTTGTAGAACAGGTGTTCCTCGTCCAGCAGGTTGCGCGCCCACAGCGAGAAGGCGATGGTCGAGCCGGTGGTGTTCAACGGCACGTCCACCAGCGCGACGCGGGCATTCACCACGAACGAACTGTCGGTGAGCATCTGGTCGTACTCGCTGGTGTAGTAGCCATCGGACCAGTTGCCGTCGAGGTGGAGCTTGAGTGCCGAGAAGTTGGCGAACGGCAGCAGGTAGTCGATGGATGCGCTGCCGGCGTTCTTCGGTGCCAGCAGCGGTTTGACCGTGACTTCGACGCCTGCGCCGAATGGATCGACGGCGGTCTGTGCATCGATCTTGGTGTATGCGTAGTTCAGGCCAAGGGTCAGGTTGTCCATCGGCATCACGCTGAATTCCAATTCGGCGCCACGTGACTTTCCGTTGGTCAACGCGTTGGTGGTGACCATGGTGGTGCGTGTCTCGCCACTATTGGGGTCGAACGGCAACGAGAAGTCCATCTGCTTGTGTTCGATCTTCGAATCAAACAGGGCCAGGTTCAGGCGCGCACGGTTTTGCCAGAACTGCGATTTGAAGCCGAGTTCGAAGGCCGTGACTTCTTCGGGATCGAAAGCGGTGTAGGTGGTGGAGCGGGAGTTGGCGCCGCCGGCTTTGAAGCCGGTGCTGTACTTGGCGTACACCATTGCGCTGTCGGTTAAGTCATACGCGATGTTGACCATCGGGTCGAAGCGGCTCCACGAGTCATCGAAGCGCAGCTGCGTGGCGACACCATTGACCGTATGCAGTTGGCCCTTCTTGTCATCCTGGGTGTAGCGGCCACCGGCGGTGAGGTGCAGGCGTTCCAGCGATGCCGGCGTCCAGGTGGCCTGGCCAAAGAAACCGAGGCTGTCCGTCCATGCTTTGCTGGCACGATCGATGCGGATCTTGGAAAGGTCGAGCGGGTTGGTTGCCGGGTTCACGGTGTAGCTGTTGCCATCCGCTCCCCAGCGCAGCATGTTCGGTGTCTGTGCATTGTCCCCGGCGGTCTCGTGGTAGTAGAACGCGCCGGCGAGGAACTCGATCTGTGAGGTGTTGCCGATCAGCTGCAACTCCTGGCTGTACTGGTGCTGGTAGACCTGCGCCAAGCTGTATCGCCCGAACAGCGTATTCGGACCACCATAAGCGGATGTGGCATCCACCAGGCCCATGTCGAACTGGCCCTGGGTGAGCTCGCGGTAGGAGCTGATCGATTTCAGTTCGAGGGTGTCGCTCAGGGTCCAGCCCAGATTGAGCAGATGGCCACTGGTGCGGCCGATGTTGTCTTCCTGCGGGCCGCCCAGGATCGAACGGCTGCGGCGGTCTTTGCTGGCGCGGGCACTCTGGAGGGGGCTCACCGCCGGGCCGGGAACCAGCATCTGCACGTGGTACGGCGTGGTCGCATCGTAGGAGCGGTCAAACGCGTACAGCGCGGAGAAGCTGTCGCTGGGCTGCCATAGCGCGCTGACGCGCGCGCCGCGCTTGTCGTAGCTGTTGAAGTCGCGCTCGCCGCGCATGGCGTTGTCGGTGGTGCCGCCGCGCTTGGCCTGCACCGCATCGATCTTGAAGCTAACGTCGCCCAGCTTGGGCAGGTCCAGGTGCAGGCCAGTGTTCTGGCCGCTGTAGTTGGAGACGCCGGCGTTGACGCTGCCACCGAATTCTCCCAGCGGTTGCTTGGTGACGATGCTGACCGCACCGCCTTCGGTGTTGCGGCCGAACAGGGTGCCTTGCGGTCCCTTCAGGACTTCGATGCGCTCCACGTCGTACAGCATGCTGCCCAGGCCCTGGGCACGGCCCATGAACACGCCATCGACATAGATGCCGACACCTGCATCGCGGGCGGGCTGGTTGGCGTCGCCGGAAGCACCGATGCCGCGTATGCCTATGTTCAGCGCCGAACTGCGGGTGGCGAACGGGGTAACGCGCAGTGAGGGAATGGAGCCGTCCGACAGGCTGCCGATCGATATCGCGCTGCGGTCCTTCAAGGCCTCGGCATCGACGACCGAGACCGAAATCGGGGTCTCCTGCAGGTTGGTAGCCCGCTTCTGTGCGGTGATGACGATCTGGTCCAGCGAAACCACATCGCGGCTGCCGCTATCCGCGCTTTCGGCGTCGTTGGCTACGGCCAGCTGGGGCAGGGCTGCCGCTATGGCGAGAGCGAGCAGGTGGGGGTGCTTCATGGCGGGGCGCATCGGATCCGTTCGCGGGGGAGTGGAAGACCGGGCGGATTCTGGGCGGCTGAAATTACAAATGAATGACCGTTCATTCACGCGTGACTGACGTACCATTCGGACACTTCACGTCTCCCAGCATGCGATGCCGCCCAATAAAGTCCTGTCCCCATCTGCCGACGAAGCCGCCAGATCACACGCCGAAGCGCAACGTCAACGGATCCTGGATGCTGCCCAGCAGTGCTTCATCGGACGCGGTTTCCACGCAGGATCGATCAGCGAAATCGCGGCCGAGGCGAACATCAGCCAGGGGCTGATGTACCGCTACTTTGATAACAAACGCACATTGATTCTGGCCTTGATCGAGCGGCAGCTCGCGCATGACCAGGAGGCCATGCGGCATCCTCCGAGACCGGCGGATCTGGTCGAGAACTTGCTGGTCTGCTACCAGCATTGGGCGCGTGGCGAGACCCTGGAAACGCGCGGCAGCACGATCGCCAGCGTGGTGCTGTTCGCGCAGATCAATGCAGAGGCGCATCGTGATCCGGTCATTGCCGAGGTAGTGCGCAATCACGACAAGCAGATAGGCGAGGCCATCGCACAGTGGTTGCGGCGTCACGATCAGGAGCGTGGCCGTGCATCGGACGAAGCGGCAGTCCAGCAACGCGTGCTGTTGCTGAGGGCGTTGGTGGAAGGCCTGGCGATGCGCGCGGTGCGCGATCCGGATCTGCAGGCAGATACCCTGAGAGGCGTACTCACTGCGGCGATCTCACAGGCGCTACCCGAGTAGAAGGGAAACCCCCAAAAGGGCACGCGGAGTCGCGCCCAACGTGCCGGCTCAGTAAACGGCTGGAATCCGTTCCGGACAGGTCCGCTGCATTGGCCAAGCGACGTCGCTTGCCAGACCAGTAGTGCTGATTCCGTGGGTTTCCTGATTGAAGAAGGCGCCGGTAGCGTAGTGGTATGCCTGGGCAGGCGGATCCTGCGTCGAGTGGCTGCGGCGCGCCCTTTGCCGTGCACCAAGCGGGCAAAGGGTCATCAATTTCAACGAATCGTATTGCGAATCATTCGCAATTGACTTAACGTATCGGCCGCCGGCGTCGCGCCGGTCCCTCCATGAGACCCGTCGATGAACTTCCGTCCTTTGGCCTGCCTGTTGCTGGCCGCTGCGGTACTGCCTGCCCAGGCGCATACCCCGTACCTCGCTCCGGCCACCTTCAAGGTGCAGCCGACCAGCACGGTTACCCTGGATGCCAGCTTCGCCGAGCAATTCTTCGTGCCCGAAGTCGTGTTCGACAACAGCGAGTTTGTCGTCACCGATCCCGATGGCGTGCAGCATGCGCCCGATGTGGTGCAGCGACTGAAGACCCGTGCCGTGGTCGAACAGACCCTGCCGGGCAAGAAGGGCACGTACCGCTTCTCTACCGGCAACCGCCTTGGCGCCGTGTTCCGTACCTGGGAAGTGGATGGTCGCAAGGAGAGCAGCCGTGATCCGGCCAAGCCACTGCCGGCCGGTGCCACCGTGCTCTCGCATTACCAGAGCCTGTCGCGCTCGGAGGTCTACCTGACCGCCGGTGCGCCGACCCGTCAGGCCTTGGCGCCCTACGGCAAGGGCCTGGAACTGGTGCCGGTGACCCACCCATCGGACTTGTATGTCGGTGAGCAGTTCGTCTTCGAGGTGCATTACGACGGCAAGCCGTTGCCGGCACAGAAGGTGGAGATCCACGCTGCACGCGGCGATGACGAGATCCAGCCGGCTCCGGTCGAGCTGACCACCGACGCTGCAGGCAAGGCCTCGTTCGCCCTGCAGCAAGCGGGCGCTTATCTGGCCCTGATTCGCTACCGCGGCCCGGCACCGGCTGGTGCGGCGGCGCCGGAATACGGCAACAACTACACGCTCAGCTTCCGCGTGCTCGAGCCCTGAGCCGCTTTCCAACAGGGATACCCCGATGAAGACCTTCTTTGTTGCCGCCACCGTTCTGGCTGCAGCGTTGGCTCCGCTTGCCTCGGCGCAGATCGCCGCACCGCCTGCGGTGTCGCCGACGGTTACCGCCTTCCTGGCCCAGTTCGACCCGGACAAGACCGGCGCAGTGAGCTGGAATGCGTTCGAGCAGTTCCGCAGGCAGCGTTATGACGCCACCGATGCGAACAATGACGGGCACGTCGATCGCCAGGAGTACGTGGACGAATACCTGCAGCGCTTTGATGTTCGGCTGGCCGACGCGCGTGCCGGCCACCTGCGTCAGACCGATACCCGCTTCAAGGCGCTGGACCGCGACAAGAGCGGCAGCATCAGCCGGGCCGAGTTCGATGCCGCCGGTGAGCGCACCTGGGCCGGCTACGAGAAGAGCCAGGAAGCCACACGGGAAACCGCCGCCAGCGACAACCGCGACCCGCTGAAGATGCCGACCTCGCATACCGCCAACGGCATGATCGAACTGTACGACCGCAATGGTGATGGGCTGGTGGAGCGCGCCGAGTTCGACGCCGCACGCAGTGCGACTTTTGCTGCTGCCGATACCAATGGCGATGGCGCGCTGGACCTGGCCGAATACACCGCGGAGTTTGAAGGTCGGCTGGATGCACAACGCAGCAAGGTTCGCGGCGCGGCAAGCCGCCAGGCCGGCGTGCGTTTCGATTCGCTGGATACCGACAAGGATGGCCGCATGACCTTTGCCGAGTACCAGGTGTCCGGCAAGCGCCTGTTCGACCGCGCTGACAGCAATCGCGATGGCATCGTTGACGCACGCGATCCAGAGCCGGTTGCCGGTGCACATTCGGCCAACGGCAACCGTTGAGCCGCGCCTACCGGTCGCGGCTTGCGACCGGTCACCCCAGTTTCTGCAATGACACGGCGCCAGTGTGGCGCCGGTGCCCCCCAGCCGGCATGGTCCATGTGATCGAGCAGCCAGGAACGGCGTAGTCCCCGCCATTACCTTTCTGTGGAGATCTCTGATGAATGCAGCTGTATCCGTGCTCGCGCTGGCCGTGCTGGCCAGCCTGTCCGGCGTCGCCCGTGCCGAAGCGCCGGATGCCTCGAACCTGGACACCGTCCGGGTCGAGGCCGAACGGGCAAAGAAGAGCAAGTCGCGCAACCAGAACGTGACCGTGCTCAGCGCCGCCGATCTCGATGCCGAGATGGCCAACAACATGGAAGAGGCCATCCGCTACATCCCGGGTGTGAGCGTGGTCGACATGGGCCGCTTCGGTGACAACGGCTTCAACATCCGTGGCCTGGAAAGCGACCGCGTGGCGATCACTGTCGATGGCCTGAGCCTGGCCGAATCGGTGGAGACGGCGCGCTCCTACGAGTTCTTCCGCAGCGGCCGCGGCGATGTGGACATCGATACGCTGAAGAGTCTGCAGGTGGTCAAGGGTGCTGATTCGATCACCTCCGGCAGCGGTGCGCTCGGCGGCGCGGTGGTGTTCACCACCAAGGACCCGGCGGACTACCTCAAGCCCGAAGGCAACGACACCCATGTCGGGGTGAAGTTCGGCTACAGCGGCTCCAACGACGAGACCATGGGCACGCTGAGCTTCGCCAACCGCACCGGCATCGTCGAGTCGATGCTGGTCTATACCCGCCGCGAAGGCCATGAAAGCGAAAGCTGGTACGACAGTACGGTGGACCGCATCGGTGTCGGTCGACGCACGCCGGATCCGGTCGACAGCACGCGCGACAACCTGCTCGGCAAGGTTGATCTGCAGTTGTCGGACGCACACACGCTGGGCTTCATGTACGAGCGCGGCCGCGCCCACAACGAGGTCGACAATCTTTCCCGCGTCTACGCGCCGGGCTACCTGGAGCGCAAGGGCGACGATCGCAATGACCGTGACCGCTATGGCGTGACCTGGCAGTGGCGTGCAGGCAATGCCCTGTTCGACACCCTTGATGCGCAGCTGGACCGCCAGATCACCGACAGTCGCGGCATTACCCGAATTCTGGCCGGCAGCGGCTGCCCGGGTGGTGGTGCTCCCTGCAAGCGCAGCGAAGACCGCGCCACCGAGCAGACCCTGGATCGCGCAGCATTGGATTTCAGCAAGGTGGTGGAAGGCACGGTGCGGCATGACATCGGCTACGGCCTGGCCTGGCAGCAGCGCGATATCGACTACACCGCGGTGGATACCCGTTGGAATGCGGCCGGTGACATCGCAAGCGTGGAGCATGATCCGCGCCAGGTGCCCAAGACCGATGCCCGCTCCTGGAACCTGTATCTGCGCGACAGCCTGAGCCTGTTCGAGGAACGCCTGCAGCTCAGCGGTGGCCTGCGCTATGACCGCTACGATTACTCGCCGCAGGTAGACAGCACTTTTGTCGACAAGACCGGCAGCGTGCGTGACCTTCGCTTCTCGGCGCCGAGCTGGCAGCTGGGGGCGGAGTTCCGCTTCCTGCCAGACCATGCGCTGTGGGCGCAGCTTGGCCGTGGCTTCCGTGCACCGAGCGTGGCGGATCTGTACTCGCCGACGAGTGCCAGTGCCGCGTTCGATGCAGTGAGCGGTGCAGCCATCCAGCTCGACACCTCGATGTCCAACCCGGATCTGGATGCGGAGAAGAGCCTCAACATCGAGCTGGGCTACCGCTGGACCACCGATCGCGCGCAGTTGGGGTTCTCGGTGTTCCGCGACCAGTACGACAACTTCATCGAAACGGTGACCACGGCGGTGCCGTATGCCAATGGCTACCGCACCACGGCAACCGGTCCGGTGCAGTACAGCTACAACAGCACGATGCCGGTCAATGCGGGCAAGGTGACGGTGAAGGGCGCCGAGCTGGAAGGGCGTTGGCAGATCGCCGACGCGTGGTCGTCGCGGGTGGCGGCGGCGTACAGCAAGGGCGAGAAGCGCAATGGTGATCCGCTGGAGAGCATCGTGCCGGCCAGCGCGGTGCTGGGCGTGCGCTATGCGCCATCGCCGTCGTGGAACGTCAGCGCCAATCTGACCCACGCCTGGGGCAAGAGCGCCAGCGATGCCTACACCACATCGGCCAATGGCACGCAGGTGGTGCCGGCATGGACGGGCAAGGCCGATGGCTACACGGTGCTGGATCTTACCGGCACCTGGAACATCACCTCGCAGTTGCGACTGACCGCAGGCCTCTACAACCTGACCGATCGCGAGTACTACCTGTGGCAGCGCGTACGGGTGATCAACAAGGGCACCAACACCCTGTACGGCTACGTCAACGATGACGGCATCGGCCGTTACAGCGAGCCGGGTCGCAACGCTCGCGTCACGGTGGCGTATTCGTTCTGAGTCACGGGGGCTGTGACCAGTCCCTTGCCCCTGGAACAACAGCGTGGAGCGCAGGCTCCGCGCTGTTGTTCTTTTGGGGGCCGGTGTGGATCTGCATGCAGGCGACAACGCGTCCAGATGTTTTGCCCAACGCGCCCGGAACACCGGCTAAGCTCAGCAATCCGCACCGGAGGCTGCTGGCAATGCCGATTCGCACAGATCCAGGTCGTCGTCGATTCATCACCCACTCCGCAAGCCTGGGCATGCTCGCCGCGTTGCCTTCGGCGCAAGCGCTGGCTGGCCCGTGCAAGAGCACCGCCAGCGGTAGCTGGATTCCGGACGATACCTTCCTCGCCGAGTTGCCGCGGATCATGCAGGCATTCGCGGTTCCGGGCGTTGGCATCGCCGTGGTTGACGAGGGTGCTGTGGCATGGAGTCGTGGCTTTGGCCTTGCCAACGCCCAGACACGCACGCCTGTGGATGCGCGCACGGTGTTCGAGGATGCGTCGCTCAGCAAACCGATGTTCGCCTACCTGGTGATGCAGCTGGTGGAGCAGGGACGCATCGATCTTGATGTTCCCTTGGTGGGTTACCGCCGGCCGGACTATCTCGGCGATCATCCGTGGATTGCGCTGGTCACCGCGCGCGATGTGCTGCGGCATACGACGGGTCTGCCCGATTGGCGCAAGTCGCCAGCAACCGAGAAACTGGTGCCGATGGTCAAGCCTGGTACGCGTATCAACTATTCGGGTGAGGCCTTCGTCTGGCTGCAGCTGGTGGTTGAAGCAATCACCGGCCAGAGCCTGGATGAGTCGATGCAGGTGCATCTGTTTGGTCCGGCTGGCATGAAGGACAGCAGCTATACATGGAGCCCGGATCTGGCGGGACGCTCGGTTTATGGTCATCCCGCGCATGACCATGTTGATGGCGGAATGCCAAGGCAAGTCCTTCGCGACCAATGGGGCGTCGCCCAGCAGGTTGCGGATCGCTGGGGTAAGCCGCTGTCTGCGTGGAAATATGAAGATGCCGAACGTGCGATGCCGGAAGTGTTGAAGCTGGCGCCACCGGGCCTGGTGATGTGGCCTGGCGATATCCTCGCCAACGCAGCAGCAAGCCTGCGTACGACGGTGCAGGACTATGCGACCTTCCTCAGTTTGATGATGGCGGGCCGGCAACGCGCGTCGTGGGAGATCAGCGAGGCTGCGCGTCAAGCCATGCTCACGCCGCAGATAAGCTTGCCGGGCCGCTGGACCGAGAAAGGACTGGGTTGGAACACCGAGCAGACCCGTGATGGCCCGGTGTTCTACCACTCCGGCAGCAACAGCGGCATCTTCAAGAATTTCGCCATTGGTGACGCACAGCGCAGGCGAGGCATCGTGGTGCTGACCAACGGCGGCAGTGGCTCGTTCGTGCATCAGCGGGTGGTGCGCGCGGCGACGGGCTATGACCTGCTTTCCTACGATCTTTGACTGATCCTTCGTGACCTGACTGGCAACAACAGTTCTGGCGGGGAAGCGCCTGGCTGCGGGTGATGTAAACACTCCAATTCAGTGCATGACTCGACGTTCCTGGATGACTCGCGTGGCTCAGGTTGATGCGGCGAGCTACTCGCCATCAGCTTGAAATCCGACCTTCTTGTGGCTGCCATCGCAGAAGGGCTTGTTGTTTGAATGACCACAGCGGCATAGCCAGGTTTCGCTGAGGCGCTCGATGGTGCGGCCGGTGCCGCTGACCACTTCGAGATTGCCGATGACGTGCAGCGGGCCGTTCCTGGTGGGGTTCACCTGCAGCGGGCCATCGCGTTGTGGCAGTGCTTCGGGCTTTTTCTCTACCGGTTCACCAGTGGCGATGAAACCGCACTCGACATGGCGGTGATCGCAGAAGGGTTTGTTATGCGATTCGCCGCAGCGGCATAGCGTGGCGCGCATGCCTTCGTCCTTGCCGGCGATCAGCAGGGGAGCATTGAAGGCGAGTGGGCCGTTCTCACGGATATGCACCAGGTTGACCACCGGCGCAGGTTCGCTGTGGCTGCCGTCGTTGTATTCGTAGCGGATGGCGCCGGAGGGGCAGTTGCGTGCGATCAGCGCCACTTCTTCCGGGGCGACCGCATCGGGATGGATCCATTCGCCGACCACATTGGGCACGAACACATCCGGATGGCTGAGTACGCAGTTGCGTGAGTGGATGCATCGTTCACCGTCGAAATGGATGGTGACGGTTTTGCCGCGTACGGTTTCGGTTGCCATGGGCTGCCTCCGCTTCGGAGTGCGCAGTGTCGCGCGGAAGAGGTGAAGGCGGGGCCTATACAGCAACATCTTTTTTGTGGGAGCGGCGTGAGCCGCGAAGCTTCGGTCGATGAAACCGCCGTTGGACCGGGGCTTGATGGGGTACGAGCTTCGCGGCGTAAGCCCCGCCCCCACAACGCGGGTATTTGCGCCCAGCCGCGACGCCATCCCGCGCCAGCGGCGCTTTGGAGCCGG